>DAIOVT010000096.1:0-10587 GCA_036758885.1 Kineosporiaceae bacterium | reverse complement strand
GGAGCCCCGATGTCCGACCACTATCTGCTGCTTGCCGATCTCGTGGCGATCACTGTTCTGGTGTTCGGCGTCTACTTCCCCCGGCACCGCCGCCGCGATCTGGCCATCGCCCTGATCGGCATCAATGTCGGCGTCCTCGCGGTCTCCACCGCACTCTCCTCGAGCACCGTCGGTGCCGGGCTCGGTCTGGGCCTGTTCGGCGTCCTGTCGATCATTCGGCTTCGCTCCACCGAGCTCGACCAGAGCGAGATCGCCTACTACTTCTCGGCTTTGGCGCTCGGACTGCTCGGCGGTCTGGCGGCCGTCGGCCCCACACCGTTCATCCTGATGGCGATGGTGCTCGCGGCCATGTACGCCGGCGGGCATCCGCGACTGTTCAGCGGGTACCGCCAGCAGCAGATGCAGATCGATCGCGCCTACGCCGACGAACGGGCGCTGATCGGGCACCTCGAGCAGCTGCTCGGCGCCCGGGTGCACCAGGTGAACGTGCTCAAGGTCGACATGGTCAACGACCTCACCCTGGTCGACGTCCGGTTCCAGCGGGAGAGTGCCGGACGGCGCCGCCGCGGCAGCGCCAGCACAGACACGGGCACGGACACGGGCGCAGGCCAGTTGGAGGAGCTGCGCAGCGAGATCGACCACTTCGACGCCCGGCCCGCCGAGAGCGACGCGAGCGGAGTGCGGCGATGACCCCGCCGAACGCGTCCGTCGCCACCCGGACCGACTCGGTCCTGGACCATCTCACCCCGATCAGCCTCGACGAGCTCATCGCCGCCGCCGAGCTGATGACCCGCATCGACCGCAAGTACGTGGTGGACGCGGCGCTCGCCGACAGTCTGGTGATGCAGCTCGCCGGAGCCGGCCGGTCCACGGACGCCGCGGCCCGGGCGCTCGCCATCGACGACCGCCGGCGGTTCGAGTACGCCTCGCTCTACTACGACACCCCGGACCTGCTCTCGTACTACCTCTCCGCGCACGGGAGGCGGCGCCGGTTCAAGGTGCGGCGCCGGTTGTACTGCGACTCCGGTCTGGAGTTTCTCGAGGTGAAGACCCGCGGCGGGCGAGGGACCACGGTCAAACAACGCCTGGAGCGCCCGGGGGGCGGGGCGTTCGATCGGCCCCTGGACGGCGACGAGCGGCAGTTCGTCGCCGCCGCGCTCGAGGAGGCGCGGGTGCCCTCGATCACCAACTCGCCGGCCACCGGTGCAGCCCTCGAGCCGGACGACGTGCTCAGCGGTGTCGCGAGGCTTCGCCCGACGCTGGCCACCCGGTACCACCGGGCCACGCTGCTGCTGCCCGCCGACGGCACCCGGGTCACTGTCGACACCACGCTGAGCTGGGGATTTCCCCGCGACGTCGCGGTGCCGCTGCGCACCAAGGCGGTCGTCGAGACCAAGTCGGGCGTGAGCCCCTCGAGCGCGGACCGGGTGCTGTGGCGGCACGGGGCGCGCCCGGTGCGGTTCTCGAAGTACGGCACCGGACTCGCCGTTCTGTGCCCGGAACTCGCCGTCTCCAAATGGCGTTCGGTGCATGCCCGGCACCTGGCCGACAGCCTGCCGTCCCTGTTCGCGCTCGGCGCCTGACCGCCGCTTGACCCCGCCACGCCTGACCCCGCCACGCCGAGACCATGCAGACGTGATCATGCAGACGTGATCATGCAGAAGTGCACGGACCGGGCCCGCCCCCTCAGCACCCCACAGGGATCGCGCAGACAGCGGGCAGGAACCGCACAGCCCTCGCTCAGCTCACAGAAATTCCACAGCTACAGCTGGGCCATTACTCAGACCCCGCCAGCAGACTCAAGGACATGACACAGACCACGCCGATGACTCAGCCAGCTGCCAAGCTCACCAGGCCCGACGGGTCACCCGTGCGGGTACTGGTCGTGGACGACGAGTTCTCGATCGCCGAACTGCTCTCGATGGCCCTGCGGTACGAGGGCTGGGAGGTGCGCACCGCCGGCAACGGACAGAACGCCGTGAAGAGCGCACGCGAGATGCGTCCCGATGTGATCGTGCTCGACGTGATGCTCCCGGACATCACCGGTCTGGAGGTGCTGCGCCGGCTGCGCGAGGCCGGGGACGACGTCCCGGTTCTCTTCCTGACCGCCCGCGACGCCGTCGAGGACCGGATCGCCGGGCTGACCGCCGGAGGCGACGACTACGTCACCAAGCCGTTCAGCCTCGAGGAGGTCGTCGCCAGGCTGCGCGGCCTGATCCGGCGCACCGGGGTGACCGCCCGGGAGGAGTCGGTGCTGGTGGTCGGCGATCTGCGGCTCGACGAGGACAGCCACGAGGTCTTCCGCGGCGACGACGAGGTCACCCTGACCGCGACCGAGTTCGAGCTGTTGCGCTACTTCATGCGCAACCCGCGCCGGGTGCTGAGCAAGGCGCAGATCCTGGACCGGGTGTGGAACTACGACTTCGGCGGCCAGGCCAACGTCGTCGAGTTGTACGTCTCCTACCTGCGCAAGAAGATCGACGCCGGTCGCCAGCCGATGATCCACACCGTTCGCGGTGCGGGCTACGTGCTGCGGGCACCCAACTGAGCGGTCCGGTTCGAGGCCGTCATTCGGTCATCCGGATCTCCTCCAGCATCATCTGAGCCATGCGAATGCACCCGTTGACCCTGCGCGGTCGGCTGCTGCTCACCATCGCGGTGATCAGCACCGTCGTCTCGCTGCTGGTCGGTGGTGGTGCGCTGCTGGCCCTGCGGCAGATCTCGATGGACCAGCTCGACACCCAGCTCGAGAGCACCGTGCGCCGCGGCGACTTCCGCAGCAACCGCTCCTCACCCCCACAGCCATCGCCCAGCGCGTCTGCACCCAGCGCTGCCACACCGGGCGCCTCAACACCCAGCGCCGCAGCACCGAGCGCCGCAACACCGGACGCCGCAACACCGAGCCCGTCACCCAGCGCGTCGGCACCAGGCACGACGACTCCGTCCGACCAGCCACAGGCCCCTGACGGCATGCACACCCCGGCCGGCGCGAGCAGCACCCCTCGCGGGTACCTGCGCCGTCCTGGAATCACGGTCGGCACATTGGCGGTACAGGTCTCCGGCGGCTCCTCGGGCGGCACGGTCGAGGCCGGCGCCCGGCTGATCGACTCGACGGCGGGCGGCACCGAAACCGAGACGCTCTCCACCGAGGCCGCACAGGCCGTGCTGCCGGCGCTCAAGGCGAAGCAGCCGATCACCGTCGCGATACCCGGCCTGGGCGACTACCGGGTGATCGCCGACGAGGCGATGTCCGGCAGCACCATGATCACCGGTCTGTCGCTGGCCGCCGTGCAGGCCACCACGGTGCGCCTCGCGGGCTCGATCGCCCTGTTCACCTTCGCCGGCCTGGCCGCCGTGCTCGCGGTGGGTTCGATGATCCTGCGGCTGGCGATGCGTCCGCTCGACCGGGTGCGCAGCATCGCCGTACGGGTCAGCGAGCTTCCCCTCGAACGCGGCGAAGTCGCTCTGGCAGAACGTGTTCCGGACTCCGACCCGCGCACCGAGGTGGGGCAGGTCGGCACCGCGCTGAACCGCATGCTCGAACACGTCGCCCGCGCGCTCAGCGCCCGGCAGCAGAGCGAGACCCGGCTGCGCCAGTTCGTCTCCGACGCCAGCCATGAGCTGCGTACCCCGCTGGCATCGATCCGCGGCTACGCCGAACTCGTGCGGCGCCGTCCCGATCCGCTGCCCGAGGACGTCGACCACGCCCTGGGCCGGGTCGAGTCGGAGGCGCAGCGCATGACCGGTCTGGTCGAGGACCTGCTGATGCTCGCCCGCCTCGACGAGGGGCGTCCGCTGGAGTCGGAGGTGGTCGACCTGACCCACCTGATCACCAACGCCACCAGCGACGCCAAGGTCGCCGGCCCCGACCACACCTGGCTCCTGGACGCACCCGAGGCGGAGGTCGTCGTCCTGGGTGACGAGGCGCGGCTGACCCAGGTGATCCTCAACCTGTTGACCAACGCCCGCACCCACACCCCGGCCGGCACCGAGGTACGGGTGCAGCTTCGTCAGGACGGCGAGCACGCCCGGTTGGTGGTCGCCGACAACGGTCCGGGCATTCCCGACGGGCTCGCCGCCGACGCCTTCGAGCGGTTCACCCGGGGCGACTCGTCGCGCAACCGGGCCGCCGGCAGCACCGGGCTCGGCCTGGCCATCGTCGACGCCGTGGTGCGCGCCCACGGCGGCACCGTCGACCTGGACAGCGCCCCCGGCCGCGGCACCCGCATCACGGTGCGACTGCCTGCCCTCGAACTCTCCGCCACCTGACCCGAACCCGCGCGTGATCATGCAGAAGTGCACGCTCGGGCACACAGGAAACGTAAAGCCTTCACTCAGGCCCAGCACTGCCACGTCAGCGAAGCTGTCGGGCAGACAAGGAAGAAGGGTGTCGCCTCCGGCCGAGAACGCCGGACGACCGGCCCCTCTCGCCCACCGCCACACCAGGAGTGGATCTCGATGCGTCGTCCCAAGAAGCTTCTCGCCCTCGCCTCGGCCGTCACGCTCAGCGTGACGCTCGCCTCGTGCTCGCTGGGCGGAGGCGACACGTCGGCGAGCAGCGGCTCCACGGCGAGCACCTCGGCCAGTTCGACCCAGAACATCGCCTACTCCACCGACGCCGCGAGCGTCGAGAAGGCCCTCGCCGCGAACAAGGAGATCGACGAGCAGAAGACCGCGACCGGCGCCGCCGCGACGATCACCCTGAACGGTTCGTCGGCGACGTCCACCTCGTCGGCGGTGAAGGTCTCGGGCGGCACGGTGACCATCTCGGCGGGCGGTACCTACACGCTCAAGGGCTCGCTCACCGGGCAGGTGGTGGTCACCGCCGGGGACGACGAGGTGGTCACCCTGGTGCTGGACGGCGCCACCATCTCCTCGACCAGCACCGCCGCGATCGCGGTCACCTCGGCCGGTGACGTCAACGTGGTACTGGCCGACGGCTCGACCAATTCTCTTTCCGACGGAACGGATTACGCGACCGCCGAGGACGCCGAGATCACCGCCGCGCTGTACAGCTCGGCAGACCTGACCATCTCGGGAAACGGCGCGCTCACCGTCACCGGCAACAGCAACGACGGCATCACCGGCAAGGACGGTCTGCTCATCTCGGCGGGCAATATCACCGTCAAGGCCAAGGACGACGGGATCCGCGGCAAGGACTACCTGGCGATCACCGGCGGCACCCTGACCGTCAACGCCGGCGGCGACGGCCTGAAGAGCGACGAGGACACCGACGCCACCGCCGGCTACGTCTACATCGCCGACGGCACCCTGAACATCACCGCGGGCACCGACGGCATCAAGGGCGCCACCGACGTACTGATCGGCGGCGGCACCACCACGATCTCCGCGGGCGACGACGGCATGCACGCCGAGGCACAGCTGGTGATCGGCGGCGGCCGCAACACGGTGAGCAAGTCGGTCGAGGGTCTGGAGGGCGCGGTGATCACTGTGGCCGGCGGATACAACCAGGCCACCTCCTCCGACGACGGCATCAACGTCTCCGGCGGCAGCAGCACCGACGATGCCGCCGACCAGAACGACGCCGGGTTCGGTGGCGGTGGCGGTGAACAGGCCGACGAAGCGTTGCAGCTCTACATCACCGGCGGTGTCACCACCGTGAACGCCGAGGGCGACGGGCTGGACTCCAACGGCTACGCCACGATGAGCGGCGGCACCGTGGTGGTCGCCGGCCCGAGCAGCAACGGCAACGCCGCCATCGACGTCAACGGCACCTTCAAGGTCAGCGGGGGCACCCTGATCGCTGCCGGCAGTTCGGGGATGGCCGAGGCTCCCGAGACCGATTCCACCCAGGGCTGGGTCTCGTTCACCCTCGATCAGGCGTTGACCGCCGGCACGGTCGTGCAGATCGTGGACGCCGACAACACCGTCGTCGCGTCGTACACCCTGGCCAAGGACGCACAGTCGATCGTCTTCTCCGGCAAGGGAATCACCTCCGGCAAGAGCTACACGCTGTACACCGGCGGCACCGCGAGCGGCGACGCCGTGGCCGGGCTGACCAGCGCCGGCTCGTTGGACGGCGCCACCAAGGTGAGCACCGTGACGGCCGGGCAGCACACCGGCGGCGGGTTCGGCGGCGGCCGTAACTGATCTCGTGGCCCGCCCCTCATCCCCGACGCCGGCCTCATCCCTGTCGCAGGCCTCATCCCGTCGCGGGCCTCATCCCCGTCGCGGGGCGGCCGGCCCGGGAGGCCGGACCGTGGCGGCCAGCAGCGGCCGGGTCAGCCACAGGCTGAGGGCCACCAGCACGACGCCGGCCGCCACGGTGCCCAGCACCGCCAGCAGCGTCGTCGGGGCGAGCACCACGGCGATGCCCACCAGCGGAAAGGTGAGCAGGCCCGAGACCAGCGCGCCACCGATCGCGGCGACCAGCAGCGGCAGCCGCACGGCCGCGCGGCGGGCGCCGTCCAACGTGGCGACGTCGATGCCGAGCCGGTGCAGACCGAGATTGACCTCGGCCCGATCGAGCACCGACGCCGCCTGGTTGACCCCGATCGAACAGGCCGCCATCAAGAACGAGATCGCCACGGTGAGAACGACTCCGACCACCACGTCGTGGATCAGCGCCCGTTCGGACGCCTCGAGCCCGGCCGTGCCGGCACCGCGCAGCAGTGCGGCCGCGCTGCCCGCGACGACCGCGGTCATCGACGTCATCGCCACCCCACTGACGGCGCGCCAGGCCTCGCGCGGAGCGTCCAGGATCTGCCGGACGGCGAGCAACGCCGCCGCAGAGTTCGCCCGGCGCAACCGGATCGCCGCGATCCGGCGTAACCCCCACGGCCCCACCGCATTCACCACACCGATCGCCGCGGCGTAGGCGCCGGCGAGCAGCGCGACGGCGACCACCGCCCCGTACACGAAACCCAGGTTCAGCACCGAGCCCATGCCGGCCACCACGATCAACAGCACCGCAAGGGCGCAGACGACAAGCAGTTTGGGGGTGCGTGGGGCTTCGCTGCGCATGCGCACCCCGAGCGGCGAGAGGTTCACCCGGCGCAACGCGGTGATGGCGCTGAGCGCGGCGACCAGCACCATGGCCAGCACGGTGAGCAGCGTCCAGCCGGGGGCGAGGATCACCGACGACGTGGTCAATTCGGTTCCCTGAAAAGGGATTCGGGCGATCAGCGGCGAGGCGATCAGCGCCGCCACCACCCCGAGCAGGGCACCGGCCAGTGCGACCGCGACCGCCTCGAGCACGGCGACCGACGCCACGGTGCGGGTGCCGGCCCCGAGCAGTCGCAGGGTTGCCAACCGATCATCGCGGCGCCGGGCGGCCAGTCGGGCGGCCGCCCCACCGAGCGCGGTCAGCGACGGCACCAGCAGGCTCAACGCGACCGCCGCCAGAAACGGATAGACCGCCCCGTACTCGCTGCTGGTTCGCCAAAAGCTCTGCGCCCCACCGAGAACCACCAGCAGCAGGGCGGTGACCACGGTGAAGGCCACCAACGGCAGCAGCAACAGGGCGGCACCGGTGCGCGCCGGGCGGGCGACCAGCCAGGCCAGCCGGACGGCGGTGATCACGCCTGTCCCCCGGAACCGGTTCGGGAGACCGGCGCCGCGTTCTCGATGCGGCCGTCGATCATGTTCACGGTGCGGGCGCAGGACGCCGCCACGGTGGCGTCGTGGGTGACCAGCACCAGGGTGCGTCCGGCCGCGGTCACGGCCTCGCGCAGCACCGCCATCATCTCTGCCGACGTCCGCGAGTCGAGGGCCCCGGTCGGCTCGTCGGCGAAGACCACGTCGGCCCCGGTGACCAGGGCTCGGGCGATCGCCACCCGTTGCGCCTGACCACCCGAGAGCTGCCCGATCCGGCGCTCCTCCATTCCGGCCAGCCCCAGCTGGGCCAGCCAGGGGACGGCCGTCCGCTCGGCGTCGCGGCGGGTGGCGCCGTTGACCATCAGGGCCAGGGCGACGTTCTCCACCGCGGTCAACTCGGGCACCAGCAGCCCCTGCTGGAAGACGAAGCCGAACCGCTGCCGGCGCAATGCGGTGCGGCCGTTCTCGTCGAGCGCGGTGATCTCGACCGTGTCACCGCCGGCGAGCCCCCCGTCCAGCTGCACGGTGCCGGCGTCCGGCTGAAGAATGCCCGCCAGGATGTGCAGCAAGGTGGTCTTGCCCGACCCCGACGCCCCCATGATCGCCAGCGACTCCCCGGCCGGCACCTCGAGGTCGACGCCGGCGAGCGCGACGGTCTGTCCGTAGTTCTTGGTCAGCCCGGTGGCCCGCAGTACCGCACCCATCCCGCGATTCTCCCCTCGTGATCATGCAGAACGCCGCCAACCCCCCGTGATCATGCAGAAGTGCACGGGCTGTCCTGCAGTTCTGCATGATCACGGCGGGGTCGACGGCCCACCAAGCACAGAGTGGCGTGCGGTTCTGCATGATCACGCCCTGCGTGATCACGCGCTGCATGATCACGTGGGGTGCTTGCTCCGTCTGCGCATCCGCTTGCAAAAGTTACTCATCGGTAGGCATCATGAAGCTACCGGCGAGTAACTTGCCGGTGCACTCTGTTGCCGCGAACCGCTGGGGGCCGTGATGAGCCACTACAAGCACAACCTTCGGGACGTCGAGTTCACCCTCTTCGAGGTGCTGGGCGCCGGCCAGGCCCTGGGCACCGCGCCCTACGCCGACCTCGACCGGGAGACCGCCGAGGATCTGCTGGCCCAGGTGGCCAAGCTGGCCACCGACAAGCTCGCCCCCAGCCTGCTCAGCTCCGACCGCACTCCCCCGGTCTTCGACCCGGCGACCCACTCGGTGCAGCTGCCCGATGACTTCAAGGCCGCCTACCAGGCCTACCTCGACTCCGAGTTCTGGCGCACCGACGTACCCGAGGCTCTCGGCGGCATGGCGGTACCGCCCTCGCTGCGCTGGGCGATGGCCGAGTTCGTGCTCGGCGCCAACCCCGCGGTGCACATGTATTCCAGCGGATTCGCCTTCTCCCGCATCCTGTTCGACCTCGGCACCCCCGCCCAGAAGCAGACCGCCCAGCACATGGTCGACCGGCACTGGGGCGCCACGATGGTGCTCACCGAGCCCGAGGCCGGCTCCGACGTCGGCGCCGGAGTCACCAAGGCGGTACAGCAGAGCGACGGCACCTGGCACATCAGCGGCGTCAAGCGGTTCATCACCAGCGCGGTCAGCGACATGCACGAGAACGTCGTCCACCTGGTGCTGGCCCGCCCCGAGGGCGCCCGCCCGGGCACCAAGGGGTTGTCGCTGTTCGTCGTCCCGCAGTTCCACTTCGACCCCGAGACCGGCGAGCTCGGCGAGCGCAACGGCGCCTTCGTCACCAACGTCGAGCACAAGATGGGCCTCAAGGTCTCGACCACCTGCGAACTCCGCTTCGGCGAGGTCGACGACATCCCCGCGGTCGGCACCCTGGTCGGCGACGTGCACGACGGCATCGCGCAGATGTTCCGGGTGATCGAGTCGGCGCGGATGATGGTCGGCACCAAGGCGATCGCCACCCTCTCGACCGGCTACCTGAACGCGCTCGAGTACGCCAAGGCACGGGTACAGGGTTCCGACCTGACCCAGATGCTCGACAAGGCGGCGCCACGGGTGACGATCACCCACCACCCCGACGTGCGCCGTTCACTGATGCTGCAGAAGAGCTACGCCGAGGGCATGCGCGCCCTGGTGCTCTACGCCGCCACCCAGCAGGACGCGATCGCCCTGGCCGCCGCGCGGGGGGAGGACGACGCCACCGCCGAACGGATCAACGACCTGCTGCTGCCGCTGGTCAAGGGCTGCGGCTCGGAGCGTTCGTGGGTGCTGCTCGGCACCGAGTCGCTGCAGACCTTCGGCGGGTCGGGCTTCCTGCAGGACTACCCGGTCGAGCAGTACGTGCGGGACGCCAAGATCGACACCCTGTACGAGGGCACCACGGCGATCCAGGGCATGGACTTCTTCTTCCGCAAGGTCATGCGCGACCAGGGGCAGACCCTGCGCCAGGTGGCCGGCCAGATCGCCGAGTTCGCCAAGGACGACGACGGCGACGGCTCGCTGTCGATGGAACGCGACCTGCTGGCCCGCGCCGTCGAGGACGTGCAGGGCATCGTCGGGGCGATGGCCCGGGCGGCCGGCAGCAGCGACCCGCGCACCGGCGGCAACCCGGCGAACATCTACAAGGTCGGGCAGAACACCAGCCGGCTGCTGCTCGCTGCCGGCGACGTGGTGATCGGCTGGCTGCTGCTCCGGGGCGCCGTCGTCGCCCAGGCGAAACTCACTGAGCTGCAAGGGGTCTCGGGCGACACCGCCGATGCCGACCGGCACTTCTACCAGGGCAAGATCTCGGCGGCACGGTTCTTCGCCCGCAACGTGCTGCCCAAGCTCGCCGCCGAACGCGCCATCGCCGAGTACGTCGACAACGACGTGATGGAGCTCGACGAAGCCGGCTTCTGACCGAGCCTCCGGCTGAGTTCGCCCGCCCCTGCGCTCAGCCGGGCGTCTTCGCCGCCTCGGTCGTCAGTCTGGCGACGTGCAGCACCAGGTAGGAGATCTCGTCCTCGGTCAGCGCCGCCCCCAGCCGCACCTCGATCAGCCGGCCCAGCCGCCGGGCGC
>DAIOVT010000095.1:0-10685 GCA_036758885.1 Kineosporiaceae bacterium | reverse complement strand
CAGATGCGCCGCCATGGGTCCGGACAGATGGGTGGAGAAGTCGACGACGCGCACGGATCCCCTCTCGATCGAACGCCGATGATCCCGGCCGCATAAACATACGAATATTTAGATTCTTTGTCTAGGAGGTGTCCGGGTGAGGGTCGCGGCTCGCGGTGGTGACGACCATTGACCGCTGCGCTGGCCAGCTGCGCAGGTCTCGGGCCAGCTTGCGGCACAACGGGTTTCGTCCCTTCGGGTGGCCCCGGGGGCGATCGGTCCGCCGGTCACGCAGTGGCACGGATCTGCGGCTGATGGACCATCGTTGGACCATTCCCCGGACACGACTACGGCCCCCGACCTATTCGTGCAGGTCAGGGGCCGTATCTGGGTTGTGTCCGAGGGGGGACTTGAACCCCCATGCCCTTTCGGGCACTAGCACCTCAAGCTAGCGCGTCTGCCAATTCCGCCACCCGGACGTGGGTGCCCGGCCGAGGCCGGAGCGGTGATGAGGTTAGCACGCGGCGGGCGTCGTCCCGAACGCGTTAACGGCTAGCGTGAGGCCCTCGGCATCACTCGAGGACGGCACCGGAGGGGAAGCGCCATGGGCGAGGCATCGAGCACTGCGCACACCACGGTCGGCGGTGGGACCGGCACCGGGCCCGGCGCCGAGGACGAGGTGGTCGAGCTCTGCCGTGAACTGATCCGGATCGACTCCTCCAACTACGGCGACGACAGCGGCCCCGGCGAGCGCAAGGCGGCCGAGCTGGTCGCCGAACGGCTCACCGAGGTCGGCCTGGACGTCGAGCTGATCGAGGCCTCCCCCGGACGCACCAGCGTGGTCACCCGGCTGGAGGGGGCCGACCCGAGCCGTCCCGGTCTGGTGCTGCACGGTCACCTGGACGTCGTGCCCGCGCAGGCCGAGGACTGGCAGATCGATCCGTTCTCGGCCGAGGTGCACGACGACTGCATCTGGGGCCGGGGTGCGGTCGACATGAAGGACATGGACGCGATGATCCTGGCCGTCGTCCGGGAGCTCGCCCGGGCCGGCAAGCGGCCGCCACGCGACATCGTGGTCACCTTCTTCGCCGACGAGGAGGCCGGCGGCCCGCAGGGCGCGCAGTACCTGGTCGACCACCGGCCCGAGCTGTTCGAGGGCTGCACCGAGGCGGTCAGCGAGGTCGGCGGCTTCTCGGTCACCCTCGGCGGACGGCGCGCCTACCTGCTGCAGACGGCGGAGAAGGGCCTGTCCTGGCTGCGTCTGGTCGCGCACGGCCGGGCCGGGCACGGGTCGCAGATCAACACCGACAACGCGGTCACCCGGCTGGCCGCGGCCGTGTCCCGGATCGGTGAGCACCCCTGGCCGATCGAACTCACCCCGACCGTGCGCCAGTTCCTGCGCGGGGTCGAGGAGATCACCGGCACCTCGGTGCCGACCGACGATCCCGACGCTCTGGTCGCCGTGCTCGGCAGCACCGCTCGCTGGGTCGGCGCCACGTTCCAGAACACCTCCAACCCAACGGTTCTCGACGCCGGCTACAAGCACAACGTCATTCCCGGCACGGCCTCCGCCCTGATCGACTGCCGGTTCCTGCCGGGGCAGACCGGCGAGCAGATCCGCGCCTCGATCGCCGAACTGGCCGGCCCGGGCGTCGACATCGAGATCGTGCAGGAGGCGATCGCGCTCGAGGTGCCGTTCGAGGGTCTGCTGGTCGACAAGATGTCGGCCGCGTTGCAGGCCGAGGACCCGGGCAGCACGGTGCTGCCCTACTGCCTGTCGGGTGGCACCGACAACAAGCACCTGGCCGACCTCGGCATCACCGGCTACGGCTTCGCCCCGTTGCGGCTGCCCGCCGAACTGGACTTCTCCGGCATGTTCCACGGCATCGACGAACGGGTCCCGATCGACTCACTCACCTTCGGTACCAGGGTGTTACGGCGTTTCGTCGAGACCTGCTGAGCCGCTACCCGAGAACGCCTGCGCGATCGCCCCCGTGGAAGGAACCATGACGATGACCGGCTCCGGAAGAACCTTCGACGAGGCCACCGCGGTCACCCCGGTCGCCGGGGCCCCCGGAGCCGGCGGTCATGACTTCACCGCCTACCTCGACCCGGGCTGGACGGTCGTCGGCAAGCCGAACGGTGGCTACCTGCAGTCGCTGATGGCCCGCGCCGCGACCGCCGGATCGCCGCACCCGCACGTGGTCTCGGCATCCACGGTGTTCCTGCGGGCTCCCGAGGTGGGCGCGGCGCGACTGCACGTGGAGACCCTGCGCGAGGGGCGCTCGGCGAGCCAGGTGCGGGTGCGGCTGACCCAGGACGGCGTCGCCAAGGTCGAGACACTGTTCGCCCTCGGCGACCTCGGCACGGTCTCGCCGGACGTCCAGTGGGCGTCGAAAGGCCTTCCGGTGCAAGGGGTCCCGTTCGAGCAGTGCCCCCACTTCGTACCGCCACGGGAGGTGTTCCCGGTCGAGATCCTGCATCGGGTCGCGCTGCACCTCGCACCCGAGTCCGCCGCCTTCACCAGAGGTGCTCCGCGGGGACTCGGCGAGATGCGGGGGTGGGTGCAGCTGCCCGGCAACAGCCCGTTCGACCCGGCATCGCTGCTGCTGGCGGCCGACGTGTTCCCGCCGGCCCCGTTCGACATCAAGATGACCGGCTGGGTGCCGACGCTGGAGCTGACCACCTACGTGCGGGCGCTGCCGGCGCCCGGGCCGGTACAGGTTCTGTTGCAGGCGAACCTGATCCAGGGCGACCGGGTCGACGAGAGCTGCACCATCTGGGACGGCCTCGGCCGGGTCGTCGCCCAGTCACACCAACTCGCCGGGATCAGGCTGTAGTGCCCGAGCGCCGTTCGGCCCGGCGGCGGGCGTCGGCGAACGCCTGACCCGCCAGGTCCAGCACGGTCCGGGTGGTCCGCTCCCCCGGGTTGACCACGCAGACCCAGCCGAGCGCCCCGTAGACCGGGTGCCTCAGCAGCCGGTCGCTCTCGGCGAAGTCGGTGCTGTCTGGCTCGGTGCTGTCGGAAGAGGTGCTGCCGGAAGAGGTGCTGCCGGAAGAGGTGCTGCCGGAAGAGGTGCTGCCGGATCCGGTCAGTTCGGCGGATCGGGCCTGCCCGACATGGATGTTCAGCCGCCAGCGATCGGGTCCGTCGAGCTCGGAGAGGGCGTCGTCCGGGTAGTTCTTGGTCACGACGGTCGTGAACGGCTGGGTGTTCGCGGGCACCTCGCCGTCCGGGGCGTAGTAGAAGAAGTGATCGCCCCAGGCGATCTCGGGGAACTCGCTGCCCGGCCCGGGGGCCAGTTCGAGAACCCCGTCGAACGAACGCAGGTGGGTCAGGAAGGGCTCGATCGCCGGGTTGCCGGCGGTCTCGTTCTGGACAGGACCACTCGCCTCGGAATCGCTCATGCGCCGATTCTGCAACGCCGGGCGGGTCAGGCGGTCCGGACCACCCGGATGATCCGGCGCCGCACCCAGACCCGGCGGGTACCGCCCATGTAATGCACGACGCGCGCGATCTCCCAACGACCTTGTTCGGCGTGCATGGCCAGCAGTTGCTGGCCCTGCGACCGGGACATTTGTCGCGGAATGGTGATGACCCGGTACTCGTAGTCGCCGCTGCCCGGCGGGAGGTCGTCAGGCAGCGGTTCGGCAGGTCGCAGAAGGAGCTCGCTCATCGACTCCAATGTCATCACGAAGCGCTACGGTCATGCCATGAGGACCGACCCCCGGGCTGCCCTGGATCGCCTGATCGCCTCCCTCGAGGCGCATCTCGACGCAGTGGGCCGGAGACAGGGCGAGGCAGACCCGGCCGTTGTGGCCGCCTACACCACGCTGGCAGACGCTTTCGAGACCTACGACGAGGCGCTGTACACCGCTTTCGACGAGGTCACCCCGTTCGTGCTGTTCGACGACGGTGAGGACGCCGAGGAGCTGGACGACGACGAGATCGCCGAGCTCGAGGACCTCGATGATGACGAACTGAACGACGACGAACTGAACGACGACGACCTCGACGACGGTGACGAGGACGACGAGGACGACGACCTCGATGACGGTCCCGTGGTGACGGGCACCGATGAAGCGGGCATGGCGGCCCACGGCCGCTCGACATAGGCTCGTCTGCTGTGAGTGACGGCGCGACCTCCAGCGGCAGACCCTTCTCCGGGGACCGGACGGTCCCCGACCGGGCGATCTCGGTCGTCTCCGATCTGACCGCGGTACGGGACCCGGTCTGGACACGGCTGCGCCGCGACGCCGAGAGCCTGGCGGCCGGCGAACCGACCCTGTCCAGCCTGGTGCACACGACGATCCTCGGGCACACCAAGCTCGAGCAGGCGCTGACATACCACCTGGCGCACAAGCTCGCCAACGACGACATCGGGGCCCTGCAGGTGCACGAGGTGTTCTCCGAGGCCTTCCACGACGACCGTGGCCTCGGCGACGCCGTCCGGGCCGACCTCGAGGCGATCTTCGACCGGGACCCGGCGGTCAGCTCGCTGGCCGAACCCTTCCTGTTCTTCAAGGGCTTTCACGCCCTGCAGTCCTTCCGGGTCACCCACTGGCTGTGGACCAGGAACCGCAACGCCCTGGCCTTCCACTTCCAGAGCCGCATCTCCGAGGTGTTCGCCGTCGACATCCACCCGGCCGCAAGGATCGGCTCCGGGGTGATGATCGACCACGGCACCGGGGTGGTGATCGGCGAGACCGCGGTCGTCGAGGACGACGTCTCGTTGCTGCACGGAGTGACCCTGGGTGGCACCGGAAAGGACCGTGGCGACCGGCACCCGAAGGTGCGCCGGGGCGTGCTGATCGGGGCCGGCGCCTCGATCCTCGGCAACACCGAGATCGGTGCGTACAGCCGGATCGGGGCCGGCAGTGTGGTGCTGCGGCCGGTTCCGCCGGAGTCGACCGCGGTCGGCGTGCCGGCCCGGGTGGTCGGCCGGGCGGGCTGTTCGAACCCGGCCCGGGAGATGAACCAGATCATCGAGGACTGGCCCGGCGACTACCAGATCTGAGCTCAGATCCGGGCTCCAGGCCCGGGCGCAAGGTCCGAGCTCAGGACCCGGCGGATCTACGGGCGCTGCACGAACCACATCCGGCGCAGTTCCGGCTGCCAGGTCCCGGTTCCGGTGACCGGCCAGTCGTAGCGCAAAGGCCCTGCGTTGCAACGGTTGTCGCTGATCCGGGTGAACCGGAAGCCGAGCGACCTGATCAGTACCTCGACCGCGGCCGCGCTCGGCCGGCAGCCGGCCGCGGCCGACTCCGCGTCGCCGTCCATGGTTGCCGGACCGTGCATCGTCGCCGGTCCGTGCAGGATCACGTCGGGGTCGTCGCTGTCGCAGACCACCGACTCCAGCACCAGGCGATCGGCACAGCGCAGAGCCCCGGCGATGCTGCGCTGCCAGTGCTGCACCCGATGCACCAGATCCATGTTCAGCACCAGGTCGTAGCGCCGCTCGAACGGCCACAGATCCTCGACGTCATGGGCGATCAGCCGTGCGGCCGGCACGTCCGGGTAGCGCTCGGCGATCGTGGCGAGCCGTTCCGGGCCGGCGTCACTGAAGGTGACGTCGGCGCCGAGAGCGAGCAGCATCGCCCCGAGTTCGCCGTGCCCCGCACCGAGTTCGAGCACCCGGGCACCGGCGAACCATCCGGCACCGAAGTGCTCGACGACGGCCTGCAGCCGCTTGCGCCGCCAGTCGTGCACGTAGCTGGGTGAGCAGTCCATGGCATCGGCGGCCACCTGGCCGGCGATCCGGTCGACGGTCTCGCCGGCGGCCTCGGGGCGGGCCGCGAGCACGCTGAGGTTGGCCTTGATGTCCTCGTGGTCGGGGTCGATCCGGGCGGCCGCCTTGAGATAGGCCAGCGCCGGATCCACCTCTCCCCGCATCGCCTCGACGGCGCCGAGATCGTTGAGCAGCTCGGCAGTGCCGTTGTGCTGAGCCTTGCTCAGCAGCTCTTCGCGTTTGGCTTCGATGTCCAGCACGAGAACGTCCTCGTCCGTTCGGGCTAACCACTTGAGCCGAACGGGTCAACCATGACGACCGTGCCGACCCGCTCGCTCTGGCCCGCGTTCAGCGGGTCAGCAGCTCACCGGTCGATCGTTCCCCGGAAACGGTTGTCCCGGAGCCGGTCCCGGTGTTGCCCTCACCGGCGTCACGGGTGGGCAGCGAGAGGCCTCCGGCTGCCGGATCGGCGAACATCCAGTGCCGCATCAGCAGGAACTTCGCCGCGGTGGCGACCACGTTGCCCACCCCGACCACCAGGGTCTGCGCCACGGTCGGTGCCGCCGGCCAGGCGGCGGCGAAGAGTGCCAGCGCCAGTGCGGTCGCCGCCCAGGTGAGCCCGAACACGCCCAGCCCCTGGATCTGGTTCTTCAGCGCCCCTCGGCGCTGCCGCACACCGAAGGTCCAGCGCCGGTTCAGCGCGGTGTTCGCCACCGCGGCCAGTCCGAGCGCGAGCGCATTCGACCATTGCGCCGAACCCGGCAGCGCGGTGGCGTGCAGCAGGGCGAACAACCCCAGGTGCATCACCGTGGTGAACACCCCGACCAGGGCGAACCGCACGGTCTGGGTTCCGGCGCCGGCCATGTTGGAGGTGCGGCCCAGCTGCTGCCGGATCCGTGGCAGCGGCAGATCGTCCATGGTGCGCTGCAGCCGCCGGACGCCGGCCAGGTCGGCCTTCGCGGTCGCCACCACGTCGACCCGGGAGTCCGGGTCGTCGAACCAGTCCACCGGCACCTCGTGGATCCGCAGTCCGCAGCGTTGCGCCAGTACCAGCAGTTCGGTGTCGAAGAACCAGCCACCGTCCTGCACCAGCGGCAGCAACTGCTCGGCGACGTCCTTGCGGATCGCCTTGAAGCCGCACTGGGCGTCGCTGAAGCTGGCGGCCAGGCCGGTGCGCAGGATCAGGTTGTAGCACCGGGAGATGAACTCGCGTCTCGGCCCGCGCACCACGCGGGAGTCCCGATGCAGCCGGGTGCCGATCGCCAGGTCGGAGTGGCCTGACATCAGCGGTGCCACCAGCGGCCAGAGGGCGTTGAGATCGGTGGAGAGGTCGACGTCCATGTAGGCGAGGATCAGTGCGTCGGAGCCGGACCAGACCTGCTTCAGAGCCCGGCCGCGGCCCTTCTGTTCCAGGCGCACCGATCGCACCTCGGCGATGCTCTCGGCGAGATGCCTTGCCACCGTGGGGGTTTCGTCGATGCTGGCGTTGTCGGCGATCGTGATCCGGTACGGGTAGGGAAAGGTGTTCTCCAGATGCGCGTGCAGCCGGCGCACGCATGCGGCCAGGGTGTGCTGCTCGTTGTGGACCGGGATCACGACGTCCAGCACGCAGGTCTGCTGCCGCTCCGCGGGCGGGGTGAACAGATCGCTGTGCATCTCAGGCCCCCTGGGTGGTGCTCGTGCCGGACGACGAGGAGCCGGTCAGCGGCTGGGTCAGGTCGTACATGGTGGTGCTGCCCACGGTGACCTGGGTGAAGTTCTGCTGCACCCACTGCACGATCTCGCTCGCCGCCTCGGAGCCGCCGTTCTGCTGCCCGCCGAGGCTGCCGCCGATGAAGTAGTGGATCTTCCCCGCCTGCACGTAGGCCTCGAACTGGGCCAGGGTCGGGCTCGGGTCGGAACCGTTGAACCCGCCGACCGCCATCACCGGCAACTGCGTCGCCAGCTGCACACCGGCGGCGTTCTGGCTGCCGACCGAGGAGGCGACCCAGGTGTACTGCGAGGAGTTCTCGGTGAGCCTGGCGATCACCTCGGCGCTCGGGGCGCTCGCGTTGAGCAGGCCGTTCGTTCCCCCGCCGCGTGAACCGGTGCGACCGTCGCCGGTGCCGCCCCCGGTGCCGTTCTGGGACTGGCCGAAGCCGCCCTGCGGTCCGCCGTTGCCCATGCCCTGGGCCGGCCGGCCGGCCTGGGTGTTCGGGGCGCCGCGCATTCCGCCGGTGCCAGCCGTGCCACCGGGGCCACCGGGGCCACCACCGAGACCGCCGCGGCCGCCGCTGACCGTCGGGCCGGCGGTGACGATCGAGCCCGAGTGCGCCTCGCTGATCGTGGTCACCGTGAACGCGGTCGGCCCGGCCACACCGGCGATCAGCGCGACCGAGGCGACCACGGCGGCCAGGGTCGAGCGGAACCGGTGCACGGCGAGCAGGGCGACACCGGCGGCGACACCGGCCACCAGAACCGCGGAGCGCAGCGCCGCGGGGTACGCGGTGGTCTGCGAGAGCAGCACGTTGCCCCAGACACCGGTGACCACCGACGCCGCGGCCAGCGCGATGCGTCCGATCGCGGTGTCCCGCCGCTGCCAGGCCTCGGCGGCACCCATCCCGATCAGGGCCGCGATCGCCGGGGCCAGGGCGACGGTGTAGTACTCGTGGAAGATGCCGGCCATGAACGAGAAGGTCAGACCGGTGACCAGCAACCAGCCGCCCCAGAGCAGATAGCCGGCCCGGCGCAGATCGGTACGTGGCGCGCGACCGCGCAGCAGCAGACCGGCGATCAGCAGGATCAGTGCGGCCGGGATCAGCCAGGAGATCTGGCCACCGACCTGGCCGGTGAACATCCGCAGCAGACCGGCCTCGCCCCAACGGCCGCCACCGCCCCCGCCGCCGCCGACCGAACCGGTCTCGTTGCCGTTCAGCCGGCCGAGCCCGTTGTAACCGAAGGTCAGCTCGAGGAAGGAGTTGTTCTGGCTGCCACCGATGTAGGGCCGCATGCTCGCCGGGGTCAGCTCGACGATCGCGACCCACCAGCCGGCCGAGACCACCATGGCCGCGACGGCGGCCAGGCCGACACCGATCCGCTTGAGGATCGTCGTCCGGCCGGCGACCAGCCAGACCAGGGCGAGCGCGGGCAGCACCAGGAAGGCCTGCAGGGTCTTGGTGAGGAAGGCGAACCCGATGAACACCCCGGCCAGCATCATCCAGCGCAATGCCGCCCGAACCCGTTGGAAGTCAACGGCACGCATCGTCGCCCAGGCCGCCAGCGTCATCAGCAGGGTGAGCAGGGCGTCAGGGTTGTTGAACCGGAACATCAGCGCCGCGACCGGGGTCAGTGCCAGCGCAGCCCCGGCGATCAGACCGGCGCCGGCGCCGAAGGCGCGCTTGACGGTGAGGTGCAGGACGGCGACCGCCGCCACCGCCATCAGCACCTCGGGCACCAGGATCGCCCAGGAGTTGAGCCCGAAGATCCGTACCGAGGCGGCCATCACCCACAGCGACCCGGGCGGTTTGTCCACGGTGATCGCGTTGGCCGAGTCCAGTGAGCCGAAGAAGAACGCCTCCCAGCTCTGTGAGCCCGCCTGCACCGCGGCCGAGTAGAACGAGTTGGCCCAGCCGTTGGCGCCGAGGTTGATCAGGTAGCCGATCGTGGTGCCGAGCAGCAGCACGGCGAGGGCGATCCGGCTCCACAACGGATCGCGAGAGATCCTCGCCGCCGCGACGGCGCCGTGCGGCGGCGGAACGTCCGCGGTGCGCGGAATGTCGGGTCCGGGTGGAACCGTCCCGCCGGGCGGATCGGTCGGGTGATCGGAGGTGCGCGGCACACGGGTCGCATCGGTCAGCGATTCGGTCATGCCACAGAACGTCGTCCGGCCGTCTGTACCGCAGCTGTGCGCCGGGTCGGTCGTCCCTGTGCGATCGCGTGACGGCCGGTGATCGCCACCACATCTACTCGGGGCTCTCCACCGAGACCTGGAACCGCGCTGAAACATGTTGCGGCACAAGCGGACTGGCGCACGGCTGAGCCATGGGTGACTCTCAGCTCCGGCACAGCGACGAGGGCGACGGTGTTCTCATGACCCTTCAGAAGAGCGCCAGTGCCCCTGCCCTGACCACCCCCGACTGGCCGGGCCGCAAGTCGCCGATCACCGTGCGGCTGGTCCGGGTGATCCGGTCGGACCACTCCCCCACCGCGATCCCCGACGCCGAGGCCGCCCTGTCCTGATCAGGTGATCCGTGGCGGACCCACCGCCGGATCTCTGTCACCCGATCGGTATTTCCGTTGCCGGACAGTGAAAAGGCGACAGAAGTCTCGGCGTTTCGACCGAGTCGGGTTGCCCTTGCCCCACGTCAGTCGCAAGTGTGGGGGCCATGACCACAGCGGCCGTACAGGGTGCCCGGATAGAGATCCGCAATCTGACCAAGCGTTTCGGCGACTTCACCGCCGTCGAGGACCTGTCCTTCGACGTGGAACCGGGCCGGATCACCGGGTTCCTCGGCCCGAACGGCGCGGGCAAGACCACGACCCTGCGCATGGCGCTGGGCCTGATCCGGCCGACCAGCGGCACCGCGACCATCGGCGGGCAGTCCTACGTCGGCATCCCGCACCCGATCTCGGTGGTCGGTGCCGCGCTCGAGGCCACGAACTTCCACCCGGGCCGCAGCGGACGCAACCACCTGCGGGTGCTCGCCGCGACGGCCGGCATTCCGGACTCGCGGGTCGACGAGATGCTCACCCTGGTCGATCTCGGCGCCGCCGGACGCAAGTCCGCCGGTGGCTACTCGATGGGCATGCGGCAGCGGCTGGGTCTGGCCGCGGCACTGCTCGGCAACCCCCAGGTGCTGTTGCTCGACGAACCGGCCAACGGCCTTGACCCGGAAGGGATCCGCTGGCTGCGGCAGCTTCTCCGCGGCCTGTCGGCACAGGGCAAGACGGTGCTGGTGTCCAGCCACCTGCTGCAGGAGGTCGAGCAGACGGTGGACG
>DAIOVT010000094.1:0-10752 GCA_036758885.1 Kineosporiaceae bacterium | reverse complement strand
GCCCTGACTGTCGCCGACACCCGGAGGACCGAGATGACGAGTACGACAGACCTGGACGCCGCGGGCGCGCCGTCCCCGCTACGTCTGGCCTGCCTGGACGCCGAGGCGCCACCGCTGTTCACCCTGTGGAACCCCGAGCAGGGCCGCACCGGCTACGAACCGGCCGTCGCCGAGCTGCTCGGTGAGCAGCTGGGCCGGCCGGTCGAATGGGTCCGGGTGCCGTGGGTGGAGATGATCCCGTCGGCCCAGGACGGTCGCGCCGACGCCGTGCTCTGCGGTCAGGGGATCACCGAGTCCCGGCTCGAGCAGGTCGACTTCACCCGGCCCTACGCGGTCTTCCACGAGGGGGTGCTGGTGCGCCGCGGCTCCGGCATCGGCGGCCCGCAGGACCTGGCCGGCCGCAAGGTCGCCGCGATCGAGGGCAGCACCAACATGACCCTGGCGCAGACCTTCACCGGTGCCGTGCCGGTCGCCTTCGGCTCCGACGGTTCGGACGACGTCTACGCCGACATGCTGGCCGCGCTGGAGGCCGAGGAGGTCGACGCCGTGGTGGACGACGACGTCGTCTTCGTGCCGCTCGGCGAGAGCGACCCACGGTTCGAGCTGGCCTTCACCGTGCGCACCGGCAACCGGTGGGGGATCGGGGTCAGCAAGCAGCGCCCCGACCTGCTCGCCGAACTGGACGGCGCCCTGGCCGCGGTGATCGGCGACGGCCGGCTCAAGCAGGTCTGGCAGCACTGGCTGCCGACCTTGGAGTACCCGTTCTGAGCGCCGGCCGACCGGACGGCGCCGGCCGTTCCGGGGACCAGAACGGTGGCGGCACGGTGGTGCGGCTCGACCAGGTGCTGCCGGAGGTGGCGCCGCCGGAGCACCCGGTGGCCCGGATCGCGGTGCTGACCTCGCTCAACTTTCCGGACATGACCGAGGAGACCGCCGCGCTGGTGCGGCGGTTCACCCGGGTCTCCCTGGAGACGCTGGTGAAGCTGGGCGCGGGCTACCAGCTCTTCGACACCTCCACCGCGCTGCCCGATCCGGCGGCGGTGGCCGGCTGCGACGGGCTGTTGCTGCTCGGCGGCGGCGACATCGACGGCTCCTGCTACGGGGCGGCGGCCGAGCAGGTACCGCACAGCTACGGCGTCGACGCGCGCGCCGACCGTGATGCCTTCGCCGCGATCGACGCCGCGCAGCGGGCTGATCTGCCGGTGTTCGGCATCTGCCGGGGCGCGCAACTGATCAACGTGCAACGCGGCGGCACGATCATCGCGGACATCGAGGACTTCGCCCTGCACCGTGGCGGCGAGGGGGAGCCGATGTTCCTGGACGAGCGGATCACCCTGGTGCCCGGCACCCGGCTGCAGACTCTGCTGCGCGGCCGCCGCGAGGTGCTCGGCCGCTCGGGTCACCATCAGGCCGTCGACCGGCTCGGGCCGGGTCTGGTGCGGGCCGCCGTGGCGGACGACGGCATCGTCGAGGGTTTCGAGGACCCGGACCGCTGGCTGGTCGGTGTGCAATGGCACCCCGAGGACGACGACGGCCCCGCCGAGGACCGGTTCGCCCTGTTCGCCGGCTTCGTCGAAGCGGCCGCCGCCGGGCGGGCCGCACGGCCCTGACCAGGTGTCCGGCTGGTGCGCAACCCGGCGAGACCCTGATTCCGGACCTGATTTCCCGGCCTTCCTGGGAGAAATCTGGACGGAACCCTGAACAAAGGCTGTGAGTATGCCCGCGCGGGAACGGTCATCGGCGACGCCGCGTTGGCACGGATGCCGTTGTGGGCGAGGATGGGAGTACCGGTGACCGTATGGGCTTTGCCGTTGAACGGTTTGCAGGCCGGATCAGTTCGCTCGACGCAGCCGGCCAGGCAGCAGGGTGACGGCGGATCAGTGAACGGCCGGACGAACGAGCGAACGAACGGCCGAACGACAAGCAGCACGAGAGGGTCGGGAATGTCCGACGGACAGCTGGACGCGTCGACGGCGGAGGTCTCCGCCGCCGAGGCATGGACGCCTCCCACCTGGGAGGAGGTCGTCGTCCAGCACTCGGCCCGGGTCTTCCGGCTGGCCTACCGGCTCACCGGCAACCGCCAGGACGCCGAGGACCTCACCCAGGAGGTGTTCGTCCGGGTCTTCCGCTCGCTGAGCTCCTACACCCCCGGCACCTTCGAGGGCTGGCTGCACCGGATCACCACCAACCTGTTCCTGGACCAGGTGCGCCGCAAGCAGCGGATCCGGTTCGACGCCCTCCCGGAGGACGCCGGTGACCGGATGGCGGGCAACGATCCCGGCCCGGAGCGGATGTGGGAGTTCCAGAACCTCGACCTCGACGTGCAGGCGGCCCTGGACACGCTGCCGCCGGAGTTCCGCGCCGCCGTGGTGCTCTGCGACATCGAGGGCCTGTCCTACGAGGAGATCTCCGAGGTGCTCGGGATCAAGCTCGGCACCGTCCGCTCGCGGATCCACCGCGGCCGCTCGCAGCTGCGCAAGGCGCTCGCGCATCGCCGTCCGGGTACATCGGCACCGATGCCCAAGGTCGCCTTCCCCGGGCAGGTGCACCCGTGAGTCATCTGGACGACGATCAGCTCCACGACTGGATAGACGCCCGGCTCGAGGCGAGCAAGCACGCGAGCGTCCTGGAACACCTGGCCAGTTGCGACCGGTGCCGCGCCGCCACCGAGTCGCAGCGTCTGGTCAAGCACCGGCTGGCGGCCCTGACCCAGCCCGAACCGAGTGACACGCTGATGGCCCGGCTGCTCTCGCTGCCGGAGACCGACGCCGCCCTGAACGCCGGCTCCGCGCTGGGTGCAGGTGCAGGTGCCAGGGTGGTCCGCCCCGGCACCGCGGCCGGCAGCCTCGGACCCGGTGGTTCGCGCCGTCCGACGGGGGCACCCTCGGTCGAGGTGGGCCGTGCCCGGCTCACCGAACGTCCCACCGGACGACGGGCCGGCCGGTTGACCCGCCGTCCGCAGCGCCTGCGGCTGGCCTCCGGCGCGGCGGCCTCGCTGGGTTTGGTCAGCGCCGCTCTCTTCGGGTTGAGTGTGATCTCACCCGGCGCGAACGCGACCGTCACACCGACCATGAACATGGTGACCGCCCGGCACGTGATAACCATGAGTGGTCTACCGATCGTGAACATCGGCCCGACCTGGCGGATGGTGCGCGACGCGACGGGTCGCTGACCTCTCGCCGCAGCCGTTCGACGGTGCCGCGGGGCCGGCAGAAGCAGCAGGTGCGTAACCAGGAAGGCGCGGCATGACAGATCAACCGGACGGACGCTGGACCCCACCGGTTGAGCCAGAGGACACCCCCCGCGTCGTTCCACCGACCGGGGGCATGTTCATGCCCCCCTCCCCGGGCCCTGCTCCGGCGGCACCCCCGCCGATGCCTGGACCGATGCCTGGGTCGACGTCCGGGCCGACGTCCGGGCCGATCTCTGGGGCACCGGCCCCTTCGCCGTCGCCGCCCACGGGCTGGGCCGACCCGGCGCCCTACACCTCCTCGCCGAACGCGCAGACCGCGCCGCTCGGGGCCGGCGCCTACCGGGCGCCCACGGCACCGCTGCCCACCGGCCGGCCGATGCAGATGCCGGGTGGTCCGCCGCCGCTGCCACCCGGTACCGGTCCGGTTCCGGCGCAGGCACCCCTGCCGCCCGGGCCCGCGTCGTCCAGCACCTGGCCCGCCGCCTCCGGCCCGACCGCGGAGATGACCGTCGCCCGGCCGCAGCGGCGCAGCCGGGCGGCGTTGCTGATCGGCCTCACCGCGCTGTCGCTGATCGCCGGGCTGATCGGCGGGGCCGTGGTCACCTCGGTGATGCTGCGCGGCCGCACCCTGGCCACGACGCCGACCGGCAGTTCTCCGGTCACCCTGCCCTCGGTCACCGGGTCGGCCGCCCCGCCGGTGCGCGATGCGTCCAGCGTGGCCGGGATCGCCGCGGGAGTGCTGCCCAGCGTCGTCCAGATCGCGATCGAGTCGACCGAGGGCGATGCGTCCGGGTCGGGCTTCATCCTCGACACGGCCGGCCATATCGCGACCAACAACCACGTCGTCGCCGATGCCGACTCGATCAGCGTGATCTTCCAGGACGGCGCCAAGATGAAGGCGACCCTGGTCGGCCGGGACGCCGCCTATGACGTGGCCGTGCTCAAGGTGGCGAACATCGGGTCACGCAAACCGTTGGTGTTCGGCGACTCCGAGGCGGTGGTCGTCGGTGACCCGGTGATCGCGATCGGGGCCCCGCTCGGGCTGCAGGGCACCGTGACCACCGGCATCATCAGCGCCAAGAACCGCCCGGTCAGTGCGGGCAAGGCGACCACCAACGACCCGGCCACCTTCATCAACGCGATCCAGACCGACGCGGCGATCAACCCCGGCAACTCGGGTGGCCCGCTGGTCAACTCCCAGGGCCAGGTGATCGGCATCAACACGGCGATCGCGCAGGCCTCCGGCGGCTCGCTGAGCGGGCAGAGCGGCAACATCGGTCTCGGCTTCGCCGTGCCCAGCAACCAGGCCAAGCGCACCGCAGAGGCGCTGATCACCAAGGGCAAGGCGGAGTACCCGGTGATCGGGGTCAACCTCTCGCAGCAGGACTACACGGGCGAGGGCGTCAAGGTGGGCACCGTCTCGGCCGGCGGCCCGGCCGACAAGGCCGGCGTGCGGGCCGGCGACGTGATCATCTCGATGGACGGCAGACCGGTCACCGATTCGCTGGAGCTGATCGTCTCGATCAGGGCCAAGGAGGTCGGCGACACCGTCACGCTGGGCATCCGCCGTGACGGCAAGGACATCCAGGTCAAAGTCACCCTCGTCGCGGGTTAGGGTTTCGCCATGTTTGGCATCAGCGGGCAGGAGTTCATCGTCCTGCTCGTCGCGGCCGCGGTGATCCTCGGCCCCGAGCGGCTGCCGGCCTACACCCAGCAGCTCGCCAACCTGGTGCGCTCGCTGCGGCGGATGGCGCAGAACGCCGGTCAGTCGGTGCGCTCGGAGATGGGTCCGGAGTTCGACGACATCGACTGGCGCAAGCTCGACCCACGTCAGTACGACCCCCGCCGGATCGTCCGGGACGCGCTCGCCGACTCCTTCGACCCGAACGACCCGCTCGGGCTCAAGGACATGCAGTCGACGATCAAGGGCGACATCCAGGAGATCACCGACGGGTTCAACGGCAACGGCGCTCGCAACGGATCCGTGGCGTCCGCCGGCGGTACCCCGGACGCCGCGACCAACGGCGCCGCGAACGGGGCCGGCAACGGGGCTTCGAACGGTGCGGCGAACTCCGCAGCCACCGGCGCGTCGAACGGCACCGAGAGCAGCGGCACCACCCGGACGGCGCCGGACCCGTCCGCCGGGCCGGGACCGGCGGCACGTTCGCCGCGCAGCTTCGACGACATCACCTGAGCGGCTCGCGCCGTGGGCGGAGTGGTCAGCGACCTGCCGGGGTCAGGCCCAGCTCCCGGCCGATCAGGCTGCGACCGCGGGCGGCCAGCTTGTCCGCGATCTCCCGAAGCGCCTGCGACGCAGCCGAATCGGGGTTGGCGAGCACCACCGGCGTACCCTCGTCACCGCCCTGGCGGACCGCGACGTCCATCGGGATCTGACCGAGCAGCGGAACCCGCGCGCCGATCGAGGTGGCCAGCGACCGGGCGACCTTGGCGCCGCCGCCGGAACCGAAGACCTCCATCCGGGAACCGTCGGGCAGGGCCAGCCACGACATGTTCTCGATGACACCGACGACCTTCTGCTTGGTCTGCAGGGCGATCGCGCCGGCGCGCTCGGCGACCTCGGCGGCGGCCGCCTGCGGGGTGGTCACCACCAGCAGTTCGGCGCCGGGGAGCAGTTGCGCCGTCGAGATCGCCACGTCGCCGGTGCCGGGCGGCAGGTCGAGCAGCAGCACGTCGAGCTCGTCCCAGAAGACGTCGGAGAGGAACTGCTCGATCGCCCGGTGCAGCATCGGGCCGCGCCACACCACCGGCTGGTTGCCGGGCACGAACATGCCGATCGAGATGACCTTCACGTCGTGTGCGACCGGCGGCATGATCATGTCGTCGACCTTGGTCGGCGGAGTGCCGACGCCGAGCATGCGGGGCACCGAGAAGCCGTAGATGTCGGCGTCCAGCACACCCACCTTCAGCCCGGAGGCGGCCATCGCCGCGGCCAGGTTGACGGTGACGCTCGACTTGCCGACGCCACCCTTGCCGGAGGCCACCGCGTAGATGCGGGTGGTGGTGCCCGGCCGGTTGAACGGGATCTCGTGGCTCGGCCGGCCGCCGCGCAGGCGTTCCTTGAGGCCGGCGCGTTGGTCCTCGCTCATCACGCCGAGATCGACCTTGACCGAGCCCACCCCGGGGACGGCGCCCACGGCGGCGCTGACGTCCTTGGTGATCCGGTCTTTCATCGGACAGCCGGGAACGGTGAGCAGAACTCCGACGGTCACCGCGGGACCGTCGATGTCGACGGATCGCACCATGCCGAGGTCGGTGATCGGGCGGTGGATCTCGGGGTCGAGCACGCCGGCGAGCGCGGACATCACCGCGTCATTGGTCACGGCGGAGTGAGTGGAGGACATAGAGCGATCGTATGTTGTCCCAGGCCGTTCCCCCACGTCGGGGCGGGTCGACTGGGTCACCCGGGTGACACCGGTGAGCGCTCAGCCGTCGGCGCCGGGTGGGTCGGTCGTGGGCGCGTGCGGCGACTGCCGGTCCGGGTTCGCCGGATCGGCCGGTTCGGGCGCCGGACGCGCGGTTGCGGCGGGGCCTGCGCCCGGGCCGGCAACCGGGTTGGCCGCAGGGCCGCCGGCGGGGTTGACCTGCGGCGCCATCGGCGGGGCGAGCGAGGGGGCAGTCGCCGGACGTTGCTGTCCCGGGAACGCCTGGGCCTGTCCCGCGGGGGCGCCGGTGCTGCTGCCGGCCGGCCGGCTCGGCGCCAGACCGACGGGGGCGGCCGCCGGGGCTGGGGCCGGGGGACGCTGCTGGGGCCGGCTCTGCGGCGGGGGAGCCTGACCCGGCTGCGGGGGTGCGGCTTGTGGGTGAGCGGCTTGTGGGTGAGCGGCTTGCGGTCGGGTCTGCGGCGCGGGCGCCGGTTGCGACCGGGGCGCCGGCACCGCCGCGCCCGCACCGGGCTGGACGGCGTTGGCCGGCCGCGTGGTCTGCCGGGTGCCCACCGGCTGGGCGGTCATCTGCTGGCCGGCCGGTTGAGCGGCCGGTTGGGCGGCCGCGCGCCGGTTGGGTGCCGCCTGGGGCAGCGGCTGTTGCCCGGGTGCGGTTCGCGGCTGCGGCTGCTGATGAGGCTGTGCCTGGACGGCGGCGCGCTGCGGCGACTGCCGGCCGGCCTGCTGCTGGGTGGCGGGCTGATGCGCGGCGGCCTGTTGGGCGACGGGCTGCTGCGCGGCGGGCTGCTGCGCGGCCGGCTGCTGGGGTGCGGCCGGTTGCCGTGCGGGCTGGGCCGCAGCTTGCTGTGGCACCGGCGCCGCAGCTGGGGCGGGTGCGGCAGGTGAGCCCAGGGTGATCGGCTCCGGTTCCGGGGCCGGTGTGCGGCACCACGGGCAGATCCGCCAGTCCGCCTCCAGCCGCATCGAGCAGCCGGTGCAACTGCCCCGGTCCAGCGTCGTCGCGCAGTAGGGGCAGACCAGCATGCCGGTCTGCACCTTCCGGCTGCAGGCCGGGCACGCGGATCCGCCGCCGTGGTCGGAGTGGGTCACCCGCACGGCTTCCTCGAACGTGGTCTCCCCGCGCAGCGCCTTGGCCAGGGCCGCACCGCGCAGGGTGGTCATGCCGGCCTCGCGGGCCTGGGCCGAGATCGCCGACTCGGTCGGGTCGGTCAGCAGCACCGAGCGCAGGCCCTCGTCGACCGCGAGCACTTCGTAGACCGCCGTCCGGCCGCGGTATCCGGTGTCGCCGCAGTCGGAGCAGCCGGTGCCCCGGCGGGGTGTCGCCGTGGCCAGGTCGCTACGGGTCATGCCGAGACCGGCCAGGGTGATGTCGTCGGGTTCGTAGGGCTGCACGCAGTTGGGGCACGGGGTACGCACCAGCCGCTGGGCGATCGCACAGGTCAGCGACGAGGCCACCATGAACGGCTCGATCCCCATGTCGACCAGCCGGGTGATCGCCGAGACCGCCGAGTTGGTGTGCAGGGTGGTCAGCACCAGGTGGCCGGTCATCGCGGCCTTCAGCGCCAGTTCGGCGGTCTCGCCGTCGCGCACCTCACCGACCAGCACGATGTCCGGGTCCTGGCGCAGCACCGAGCGCAGACCGGCCGCGAAGGTCATGCCCGACTTCACGTTGATGCCGACCTGGGTGATCCCGGGCAGCTGCACCTCGACCGGATCCTCGAGGGTGATGATGTTCTTGTCCGGGGTGGAGATCTCGGCGATCGCCGAGTACAGGGTGTTGGTCTTGCCGGAGCCGGTCGGCCCCGTGATCAGCACCAGTCCCTGCGGGGTGTTCAGGGACGCGTTGAAGGTCTTCAGCTGGCGTTTGTCGAACCCGAGACCGGCGAGCTTCGGGATCGAGTCGCCCCGGGAGAGCAACCGGATCACGACCTTCTCGCCGTGCAGCGCCGGCAGGGTCGAGACCCGGGCGTCGATCGCCATGCCGTCCAGCACGAACCGGGTCCGGCCGTCCTGCGGGATCCGCCGCTCGGCGATGTCCAGACCGGAGATGATCTTGATTCGGCTGATCATCGACGTGGCCGCCCGCCGGGGCACGTTCATCACGTCCCGCAGCAGGCCGTCGACGCGGTAGCGAACCCGCAGCGCATCCCGCTGCACCTCGACGTGGATGTCGCTGGCCCGCATCCGGACGGCGTCCGCGAGCACCTGGTTGACCAGCTTGACCACGGGTGCGTCGTCGTCCGCGCCGGTGCCGCCGAGCTGTTCCTGCTCATCGCCGTCGTCGTCGTCGGTCAGCGCCGCGACCTGGGCGTTGTCCTGACCGAGGGCCCAGGCCCGGTTGATCTGCTCGCGGATCTGGGAGTCGGTGGCGACCAGTACGGTCAGCTCGTGGGCGCCGGTGTGCAGCCGCACGTCGTCCAGGGCGAGCACGTTCGTCGGATCCGCGGTGGCCACCAGCAGGCCGGTCGCGGTGCGGTCGACCACCAGCACCCGGGTGCGCTCGGCGATCTGCCGGGGCAGCAGCCGGACGACGTCCGGCGCGGGCACGGTGCGGGAGAGGTCGACCATGTTCAGGCCGAGCAGCTTCGACAGGCAGCTCGCGACGTCCTTCTCCGAGGCCAGGCCGAGTTCGGTGACCACCTGACCCAACCGGCGGCGGGCACCCGGGCTGTCGCGCTGGTGCTCGAGCGCGGTGGCCAGCTGCTCGGCGGTGAGCAGTCCGGCCTCGACCATGACGTCGCCGAGACGCCGTCGCGCGGCCTCGGCCAGCGCCGACGGGGGCAGCGCCGACGAGGCCGCGAGCTGGCTTGTCGCGTCGGCACGTCCGGGCAGGGTCACCCGAGGAGTGTCGGCAGGTTCAGGGTCCGGGTTGACCCTCGGGCGGTCCGGAGGTGTCGATCGGGCCGGGTCCGGCCAAAGTCCCCGGGGCCGGGCGCCAGGCGTCCTCGCGGCGCTTCTCCAGGTCCTCGAGCAGGTCGCGCAACTCCGAGCGGATGAAGTCGCGGGTGGCGACCTCGCGCAGCGCGATCCGCAGCGCAGCCACCTCCCGGGCCAGGTACTCGGTGTCGGCCAGGGCCCGTTCGGCGCGTTGCCGGTCCTGTTCGGCGGTCACCCGGTCGCGGTCGGCCTGCCGGTTCTGGGCGAGCAGGATCAACGGTGCCGCGTAGGACGCCTGCAGGCTGAGGATCAGCGTGAGTAGGGTGAAGTTGAGGCTGCGCGGGTCGAACTGGAAGCTCTGCGGGGTCAACGTGTTCCAGGCCAGCCAGGCCACCACGAAGACGGTCATCCCGACCAGGAACTGCGCGGTGCCCATGAACCGGGCGAACCGTTCCGACCAGCGCCCGAAGCGTTCGGCGTCGAGGTTGGGGGCACGCAGCGCCCGTCGCGACTCGACCGGCATGTCCAGGCCGGTGCGCCGGCTGTCGGCCGGGCGCTCGCGCCGTCCGAGCCGCTCCCGCATCCGCTCGGTCAACGCCGGCCGGCCGTCACCGCCACCGCGGCTGCGCTCACTCATCGGTGTCCCGCCAGTCGTCGGGCAACAGGTGGTCGAGGACGTCGTCCACGCTGACCACGCCGAGCAGGCTGCCGGTCTCGTCGGTGACCGGCACCGAGATCAGGTTGTACGTGGCCAGGTGCCGGGCGATCTTCTGCAGCGGATCGTCCGGCTGCAGCGGTTCGACGTCACGGTCGACGATCTCGCCGATGGCGGTGTGCGGGGGTTCGCGCAGCATCCGCTGCAGGTGGGCCATGCCCAGATAGCGTCCGGTCGGCGTCTCCAGCGGGGCCCGGCAGACGAACACCGCCGCGGCCAGCGAGGTGGCCAGGTCGGCCCGGCGAACATGGGCGATGCCCTCGGCGATGCTGGCGTCCGGCGGCAGGATCACCGGTTCGGTGGTCATGATGCCTCCCGCGGTGTCGGACTCGTAGGCGAGCAACCGGCGCAGGTCCTCGGCGTCCTCGGGGTTCATCCGGGTGAGCAGGTCGGCCCGCACCTCGGGTGCCAGCTCGGCGAGCAGGTCGGTGGCGTCGTCCGGCTGCATCGCCTCGAGCACCTCGACCGCGCGTTCGCTGTCCAGCTGGGAGACGATCTCGATCTGGTCGGCCTCGGGCAGTTCCTCGAGCAGGTCGGCGAGCCGTTCGACGTCGAGGGCCGCG
>DAIOVT010000093.1:0-10802 GCA_036758885.1 Kineosporiaceae bacterium | reverse complement strand
CGAGACCCTGGCCCTGGACGTCAACACCCTGGCCGAACTGGGCGCCCAGAAGCTGCGCTACTTCGACATCTGGGTCAAGGGCTACGTACCGGTCGAGGGGATCTGGCTCGAGGACCTGCTCGCGGTGGCCGGGGTGAGCGACTCGGCCCGGACGCTGACCCTCACCGCCCTTGACGACTACCGGGTGGACATCCGGATCGATCACCTCTCCCGGCACGACGTGCTGCTCGCCTACCGCACCGGCACCGGCGACGACATCAAGGTCGCCGACGGCGGCCCGACCCGCCTGGTGTTCGCCAAGAGCGACGGCCTGGGCAAGCAGGCCGGGTTGTGGATCTGGAGCTTGGCCACCGTCGAGGTCTCATGAGCAGAACCACCTTGCGTCAGCGGGTCGGCGGGCCGGGCATGTTCATCATCGTCGCGCTCGTCGTGGTGCTGGCCGCCCTGGCAATGGTCATCGAGGACACCGTCCTGCTGCGCGACCAGAACGAGGACATCGCCGTCGCACAGTCGCGGGCCTCGGCCCTGAACGGCTTCAGCCGCGGGGTGCTCAAGCTGCGCCAGAACATCATCGAGTACGGCGTCGCCGAACATCGATCGGCGACCCAGCGCGAGCTGGTCGATCGCCGGGACCAGCTCCGGATGCGTCAGGAGGTCTGCCTGCGCCAGCTCTACGTGGCGAGCGTGACCTTCGACGAGGGCAGTGCCGAACGCCAGGAGATCACCCGGATCCGGGACTCCCTGGCGGGTCTGCCGCTGGCCGAACGCCTGGAGAGCCCGACCGCCAAGGCCACCCACTACGCCACCGAGCTGACCGCCCTGAACGGTCTGGAGCGGCAGGCCGAGCACCTGCGCGGCAACTCCGAGGTCAACTTCTACAACGCCACCGTGGCGATCCTCGACTACAGCGCGCGCAACCAGGTCGCGCTCGGCGTCCTGGTGGTCTCGGTGACCACGCTGAGCGCCGCGGCGATCGTCGTCCTGATCCGCCGGCGCCGCAACGACGTCGCCTCGGCCTACGAGGCGCTCAAGGTCGAGATGTCCGAGCGGCGTGCCGCGGAGGCGGCGCTGCGGGCCAGTGAGGGCCGGTTCCGGTCGCTGGTGCAGCGGGCCTCCGACCTCACCCTGGTCACCGACGCCGACGGCGTGGTCAGCTACGCCAGCCCGGCGGTCGAGGGCATTCTCGGGGTGCCGCCCGAGGCGCTCACCGGGCGGCCGATCATCGAGTTCCTGCACCCCGATGACGGGTTGGACGTCGAACAGCTGCTGCTGCAGCTGTGCGACACCGACACCCAGCTGGCCACCGTCGAGCTGCGGATGGCCGCGCCCGGCGGCCAGTTCCGGATCCTCGAGGCGCTGTGCCGCAACCTGCTCACCGACCCCAACGTGCACGGCGTGGTCTGGAACGGCCGCGACGTCACCGACCGCAAGCTGCTCGCCGACGAACTGGAGTTCCAGGCGCATCACGACTCGCTGACCGGTCTGCCGAACCGGGGCCGGTTGCTCAGCACGCTGGACGACCTGCTGCGTGAACGGAACAGCCCGATCAGCGTGATCCTGGTCGACCTGGACGGCTTCAAGAACGTCAACGACAGCCAGGGGCATCCGGCGGGAGACGAACTGCTGCAACGGGTTGCGGAGCGGCTGCGGGGTTGTGTGCTCGGTGGGGACGTCGTCGCCCGGCTCGGTGGTGACGAGTTCGCCGTGGTGGTGGCCGGGCAGCCGGCGCACGCCGTCGCGGTGGCCCGGCGGGTGGTCGCCGCGCTCGGTCGCACGGTCACCGTCGGCGGCCGGCAGATGAGCCTGAGCGCCAGCCTGGGCGTGGCCCACCGCGGCGAGCCGGGCTCGGCCACGACGTCCGCCGATCTGCTGCGGGACGCCGACATCGCGATGTACGTGGCCAAGAGCGCCGGCAAGGGACGCTACGAGGTCTTCGTGCCGGCGATGCGGCTGCGCGCCGCCTATCGCAACAACCTGCAGCAGGACCTGGCCTACGCCGTCGACCGTGGCCAGATCGAGGTGATGTACCAGCCGATCGTCCGGTCCGCCGGTGGTCACACGGTGCTGGTCGAGGCGCTGGCCCGGTGGCGGCACCCCGAACGTGGTCTGATCAGCCCGGCCGAGTTCATTCCGCTCGCCGAGGAGTTCGGCATGATCAACCAGATCGGCCGCGAGGTGCTGCGCCAGGCCTGCCTGGAGACAGCGACCTGGCGGGGGCTGCCGGGGCAGCACGATCTGGGCGTCTCGGTGAACGTCTCGCTGAACCAGGTGCTCTCCGGGGACCTGGTCGAGCATGTGCGAACGGCGTTGGCGGAGAGTGGGTTACCCGCCCGGGCGCTGACGCTGGAGATCACCGAGAGCGTGGCCGACGAGTCCGAGGAGGCGAGCCCCGAGTTCGCCCGGCTGAAACGGCTGGGCGTGCGGCTGGCGCTCGACGACTTCGGTTCCGGTTACTCCTCGCTGGAGTTCCTGATGCGGCTGGACGCCGACGAGGTGAAGATCGACCGCACCCTGCTCGACTGCGACATCCAGCGCGACGGGTCGATGGTGCGGGCGATCACCCACCTCGGCCACACGCTCGGTCTGCGGGTGGTGGTCGAAGGCGTGGAGACGTCCGAGCACCTGTCCGGGGCGCGGGCCGCCGGATGTGACCTGGTACAGGGGTTCCTGTTCGCCCGGCCGATGCCGGCGAGCCAGGTCGCCGACCACCTGACCTCCGAGATCGACTGGGACACCACGGTCCGCACGCGCTGAACGGGTGAGGTTCGGGGACGGCGCACTCCCCGCCGCCGCAGCGGGCAGGATGGGCGGATGACCGATCCGGGCACCCGTTTCCAGGAGTTCGCCGTCGCCGCGCTACCGCATTACCTGCCCGAACCGGAACTCGCCGGGGCAGGGCTGAGCCTGCTCAACGTCTCCGAGAACGGCACCTTCCGGCTCGAGGCGTCCCCGCCCAGCACGCTTCGGGTGCACCGCAGCGGGTATCACAGCGAACAGGCGATCCGTAGCGAGCTGGCCTGGATCGAGGCGCTGCGAACGGCCGGCGCGGTGCGCACGCCCGCCTTCCTGCCCGCGCTCGACGGCTCCGACGTGGTGCGGGTGCAGCTGCCCGACGGACGTTCCCGGCACGTGGTCCGGTTCGCCTGGGTCGACGGCGCCGAGCCCGACGAGTCGCGTCTGGTGGGCGACTTCGAGCAACTCGGAGCGATCGCCGCCCGGCTGCACGCGCACGTCCGGACCTGGCGCAGGCCAACGGGTTTCACCAGATTCACCTGGGACTACGAGCACTCCCTCGGCAAGCGCGGACTGTGGGGCGACTGGCGTGACGGCCTCGGTGTCGGCGCCGCCGAGCGGGCGATCCTGACCCGGTTGGACGACGCCCTGCAGGCCGCCCTGGCGAGGTTCGGTCAGGGTCCGGAGCGGTTCGGTCTGATCCACGCCGACATGAGGCTGGCGAACCTGCTCGTGGCCGGCGACGAGGTGACCGTGATCGACTTCGACGACTGCGGATTCGGTTGGTACATGTACGATTTCGCGGCCGCGGTCTCGTTCATCGAGCACGAGCCGTACATCCCCGAGCTCGCCGACGCCTGGGTGCGGGGTTATCGGGAGGTGGCCCGGCTCGGCGATGCGGAGGTCGCCGCGTTGCCGATGCTGGTGATGCTGCGGCGGCTGTTGCTGGTCGCCTGGATCGGGTCGCACTCCGACGTCGACACCGCCCGGGCGCTGGGTGCCGGGTACACCAGGGACAGTTGCGACCTGGCGGACCGGTACCTCTCCGGCACCTTGTTCGGTTAGCTGTCGGGCGCCGTCGGGGGACGCCGTCCGGGGTGTCGGGCGGCGGCCGGTCAGCGGCCTCGCGGGGTGCGGCCGGCGTCCTTGACCGCCTGTGCGAGAAGCCATTCCACGTGTGCATTGGTGCTGCGCAGCTCGTCGGCGGCCCACCGGGCGAGGGCGTCGTGCAGATCGGGATCGAGGCGCAGCAACATCGACTTGCGTTCCCGGCGCCGCCGCTGCCGCCCTGCTGTCGCGTCGTCCGCAGGGCGGTCGGCGGCGGTGCCGTCGGCTGGTTCCGGTTCGGGGGGACGTTCGGGTGGTCGGCTGGCCGGGGTCACGGCGACCTCACTGGTAAAGGGTGCCGGTATTCACCACGGGCGAGACGCGGGAATCGCCGCAGAGTACGACGAGCAGGTTCGAGACCATCGCGGCCCGGCGTTCCTCGTCGAGCTCGACCACATGCTGGCGGCTGAGTTCGTCCAGGGCGCCCTGCACCATGCCGACCGCTCCGCGCACGATCGTCTCCCGGGCCGAGACCAGCGCGGCTGCCTGCTGCCGCTGCAGCATCGCCTGGGCGATCTCGGGGGCGTAGGCGAGGTGGCTGATCCGCACCTCCTGGATCAGCACGCCGGCCACCGCCACCCGTTCGGCGACCTCCTGGGCGAGCTCCGCCGAGACGACATCCGTCGAGCCGCGCAGGGTCTCACTGCCGTCCTCGGTGATGTCGTAGGGGTAGCTGCGGGCAACGTGCCGCACCGCCGCCTCGGCCTGCACCTGCACGAAACCGGTGACGTCCTCGACCGCGAAGCTGGCCCGGGCGGTGTCCTGCACCTGCCAGACCACGATCGCGGCGATCTCGACCGGGTTGCCGGCGGCGTCGTTGACCTTGAGCTTGGGGGTGTCGAAGTTCTGCGCCCGCACCGAGACCCCGCTGCGGGTGGTCAGCGGCAGGGTCATCACCAGACCGGTCCGTCGCACGGTGCCGACGTACTTTCCGAACAGTTGGACGACGCGGGTCTCGCCCGGCGAGACCGTGGTGATCGCGGCACCGACCAGGACCGCGGCGAGCAGCAGGATCACCGCGCCGATCAGCGGCAGCGCGTTCACCCCCACCGGCGAGCCGTCGACGATGTCGATCGACGTCCAGGCCAGCCAGCCCGCGGCGGCGAGCAGGGCGAGTGCGGCGACGGCACCCGCGAACCCGTTGACCTGCCACGCTTTTCGCTCGCTCGGCACGTTGGTGCTGAGCGTCGTGGGCGCCGAGACGGCGTCGTGCGGCGACTGCGCCGCAACCCCCAGTTCCGACATCTCGTCCACATCCTTCCGGGAAACTCCGATGCCAAAGTGATATCACTTTGGCATCGGATCTGGCAAGTCTGGAGGGGAGGGTGGGGATCCGGGGAGGTTCGGGCGGGAGCCGGCTCAGGTGAGGCCGGGAGTGGTGCGGTCCACGATCGCCCGCATCGTGGCCGGGCCGCAGCCGAGGATGCCGAACACGCCCCCTGAGTCGCCGAACCGGGAGGTGCAGAACGCGTCCGCGACCTCGCCCGGGGCGTGTCGCACCAACAAGGCGCCCTGCAGACAGACGGCCATCGCGGCCGCCAGCCGGCGAGCCGCCACCTCCTGCTGCCCGCTCTCGCCGAGCAGGGCCAAGGTGTCGTGCACGGCGTGGTCGAGCCGCGGGTCCTCGCCCCGGGCCAGACCGACCTCACGGATCCAGGCCTCCAGAGACTCCGGCTCGCGGCCCAGTGCGCGCAGTACGTCGAGCGCGTTGATGTTGCCCGACCCCTCCCAGACCGAGTTCAGCGGCGACTCGCGGAACAGCAGCGGCATGCCCGACTCCTCGACATAACCGTTGCCGCCCAGGCACTCCAGCGCCTCGGCGACCATGGCCGGCGTCCGCTTGCAGACCCAGAACTTGGCCAGCGGCAGAGCGATCCGCCGGAACGCCTGCTGCTGCGGATCGTCGGTGGCGTCGACCGCGGCGGCCAGCCGCAGGGCGAGCGCCGTCGCGGCCTCGGACTCGATGGCCAGATCGGCGATCACGTTCTGCATCAACGGTTTGTCGGCCAGGGCGGAGCCGAACGCGGCCCGGTGACCGACGTGCCAGGACGCCTCGGCCACCGCCCGCCGCATCAACGCCGCCGAGCCGAGCACGCAGTCCAGCCGGGTGGCGGCGACCATCTCGATGATCGTGCGCACCCCGCGACCCTCCTCGCCGAGCCGCTGCACCCAGGTGCCGTCGAACTCCAACTCCGCCGATGCGTTCGACCGGTTGCCGAGCTTGTCCTTGAGCCGCACCACGTCCAACCGGTTGCGGGTGCCGTCGGGCAGCACCCGGGGCAGTACGAAACAGGTCAGCCCGCCCGGCGCCTGGGCCAGCACCAGGAACACGTCGTTCATCGGTGCCGAGGTGAACCACTTGTGGCCGTGCAGAGTGTACTCGCCCTCGCCGTCCAGCGGGCGGGCCTGGGTCAGATTGGCCCGGACGTCGGAACCGCCCTGCTTCTCGGTCATGCCCATGCCGGCCAGGGCTCCGCCCTTGTTCTCCGGACGGCGCACCCCCGGGTCGTACTCGTCCGAGGCGAGCAGCGGAACCCATTGCGCGGCAAGGTCTTTGTCGGCCCGCAAGGCCGGGACGGCGGCGTAGGTCATCGACATCGGGCAGCCGTGGCCGGGTTCCATCTGGGTCCAGGCGATGAAGCCGGCGGCCCGGCGGACGTGCGCGTGGCGCCGTCCGGGGTGGTCGGGGTCGGCGGCCTGCTGCCAGGGCGCGGCCTGCAGCCCGTGCCGCACCGCCCGGGTCATCAGCCGGTGCCAGGACGGGTGGAAGGTCACCTCGTCGATCCGGTTGCCGTAGCGGTCGTACGGCTTCAGCTCGGGGTGATGGGCGTTGGCCAGCATGCCGTGCTCACGGATCTGCGCCGTACCCGCCTCCTCGCCCAGCGGCAGCAGATCGTCCAGGGTGGCCTGGTCGGCGTGCCGCAGCACCGCGTCGCTGAGCGCCAGGTCGGAGGCGACCGTGTTGTGCCCCACCAGGGGCGGCGGCTGGTTCGTGGCTGTCCGATCCACCATCCACCCAGCCTAAGCACTCACCCCCACCCGGCGTGATCATGCAGAACTGCACGCTGCTGAACCCCCGGCCGTGCTTGTGGCAGCCCCGGCCCGTGGTGATCATGCAGAACTGCCCGACAGCGCCGGTCTGTTCGTGGTGCTGCCCCGGGGCCTCTGTGCCCCTCGCCCTGGAGTCCGTCCGGTTGCGGACGCTTTTGTGTCGCAGGACGAACACAAAAGCGTCCGCGATCAGCAACCCGGCGCTCAAGCCGGCTCAACCGTTGAAGTGATCACGCGGCTGAACGCGTCTGCGTAGCTCGCGCTCGGGTCGCACGCTCCACCCAGCCCGTGATCATGCAGAACTGCGCGACTTTCGGGTTCCCCGTGCCGGGCCCCTTTCCCAACCCCAGCGTGATCATGCTGAACTGCGTGGGGTAGCGGGGGTTGTGCCACCCCGAACCCGAACCGCTCGGGGGCGACACAACAACCACGTGCAGTTCTGCGTGATCACGAGTGGTGGAGGGGCGGCGGGGGAACCGCGCGGTTCGGGGGTTGTCGGCCGGAGGCGCAAGAATGCCGGGGTGACACCCGCACGTCCGAGTCTGCCCAGTGTGGCGTCGCCCCTGCCGGTGGACGGCACCGGGGTTCGACGTGCTCGGTGGCGTGGAAGGTTCCGGCCGATCTCACGTTGGACGCTGCTGGGGCTGGCGATCTACGCGATCTCGACGGGGTTCGTGCTGAACCGGTACCTGATCGACTATCCCGGCGAGCTGTGGCAGCTCGACCTGGACGTCTACCGCGACGGCGCGCTGAACCTGGCCAGGGGAGTGCCGGTCTACGACTGGCTGACCGGGGCGCCGCAGTTCCTGCCGTTCACCTATCCGCCGTTCTCGGCGATGGCGATGCTGCCGCTGGCGGCGGTCTCGTTCACGGTGGCCGGCTGGATCTGGTCGGGTCTGCAGATCCTGCTGCTGTGGTGGTGCACGGGCATGGCGTTCCGGCCGCTGCTCGAGCGGGCCGGCGCCCGCCGTGGGCTGGTGCAGGGAATGGTCGCCGCGGCGCTGATGCAGACCCTGCCGGTCTCCGACGGGTTCCGGTTCGGGCAGGTCAACGCGGTGCTGGTGACGTTGTGCCTGGCCGACCTCTGCCGGCGCCGCCGCATGCCGGGTGGCAAAGGCCTGACCGACCCGGTCACCGGACCGTTCCCGACCGGCACGCTGATCGGCATCGCCGCGGCGATGAAACTGACCCCGGCCGCCTTCTGGTTGCACTTCGCGGTGGCCCGGCGCCGGCGGGCGCTGATCGCCTCGGTGATCGCGGCGGCGACCGCGACCCTGGTCGCGGCGGCGGTGTCGCCGTCCTCGAGTGCCGCGTTCTGGACCGACGCGCTGCTCGATCCCGAGCGCCTCGGCCCCAACGACGGGGTCTCGAACCAGTCGATCCGCGGCGCACTGATGCGCATCGGCCCGCACAGCGAGCGTGCCCAGTCGTTGATCTGGGTGGTCGCCGCGGTGGTCGTGATGGTGCTCGGCTACCGGCTCAGCGCGCGCCTGGACCGGATCGGCGACCCGGTCGCGGTGGTCGGCGCGGTGGGCATGGTCGCGGTGCTGGTCTCGCCGGTCTCGTGGATGCACCACTGGCACTGGGGGATCGCCGTGGTCGGTGCGGTGCTGGGCGATGCCCGGGTGCGCTCGCGGGTGGTCGCGGCCGCAGTGATCTGGCTGGTGCTGCTGCTGCCGCTGCCCTGGTGGGGCGGCTCCTGGCCGGGGCACGGACCGATCGTCAGCTTCCTCGGGTACACGGTTCAGCAGTCGTACACGCTGCTGGCGATCGCCTCGCTGGTGGTGCTCTGGAGGCTGGTCGCCCGGCCGGCCCGGACGGCGCTCAGCAGCGCACCAGCAGAGCCCCGGGCTGTACCTCGGCCCTGAGCACCCGTGCGGTGCCGGCGGGGTCGCCGTCCAACTGCACCTGCAGCGGTCGCTCGGCGCGCACCTCGATGCGACGGCAGCGCAGGTGCTCGACCACCGGGTGCCCGATGCGTCCGCGGGAGAAGACGCTGCCGACCACCGCGGCCCAGCCGACGACGCCGCGCGGGGCGACCACCGCGACGTCCAGCCAGCCGTCGTCGATGATCGCGTCGGGCATCAGCCGGAACCCTCCGGTGAGCTCGCCGCAGTTGCCCACGATCACGCTGCGGACCCGGCGGTGCAGGGTGCGGGTCTGCTCGGCGCCCTCGGTGACCAGCAGGGTGACCCGGGTGCGTTTACCGTTCAGCCGGCGGGCGCCGGCGACCAGGTAGGCCATCCAGCCGACCCGCTCCTTGAGCTGGTCGGGCACGTTGGCCATCACCTCGGCGTCGAACCCGATGCCGGCCATCACCAGGAAGGTGTCGCCGCGGGGGACGTCGTCCTCACCCGAGACGTCGACCTCGACCCGGGCCACGTCGACCCGCCGCTCGGTGGGTGAGAGCGCCACCCGGATCGCCGCGTCGAGATCGTTCAGCGGCAGGGAAAGGTTGCGCGCGAACAGGTTTCCGGTGCCCGACGGCAGCACGCCGAGCGGGATCGAACTGCCGGCCAGCTGTGCGGCCACCTCGCGCACGGTGCCGTCGCCGCCGCAGGCGAGCACCGCCTCGGCACCCTCGGACATCGCCTCGCGGGTCTGCCGGGCGCCGCCGTGCTCGGCGGTGGTGGGCAGCCAGTGCGCCGGGCCGAGGCCGTCGGCGGCGCCGATCCGGGCCACCCGCGCCTTGAGCTGGTCGAGGTCGGAGAGTTTGGTCGGGTTGACCACGACGGCCACGTGTCGCTGCGGGGGCATGCTCGGATGCTCCTCGATCGGGGGGACCTGTTCGGGCGCCCGGCGCCGGACCCGGCGCCGATGCAGGCGCACCCCGGCGTACACGGCGAGCAGCACGACGGCCAGAGCCAGAAGGGTGATCACCGCGATCAGGGCGGCCAGCTCACCGGCGCTGGCTGAAGACATGCTGTGAAAGGTACCCCTTACCCGCGCGGCTGCTCACCGCGCGAACGGATCCCGCCAGATACGGTGTCGAGTGTGAGCGACATTCGGTTGATCCGGGAGGACCCCGAGCGGGTACGGGCGAGCCAGAGCGCCAGAGGCGCCGATGCGTCCTTGGTGGACGCGGTGCTGGACGCCGATCGGCGGCACCGGGAGGCGCTCGCCCTCTTCGAACGCAGCAGGGCCGAGCAGAACACGCTGGGCAAGCAGGTCGCCAAGGCCTCCGGTGAGCAGAAGTCCGAACTGCTGACCCGCACCAAGGCGCTGGCCGAGACGGTGAAGACCGCCAAGACCGCCTCGGACGAGGCGGGCGAGGAGGTCGAGCGGCTGCTCGACGGCATCGACAACGTGGTCTCCGAGCAGGCGCCGATCGGCGGCGAGGACGATTTCGTGGTGCTGCGCGAGGTCGGCACCCCGCGCGACTTCGGGGCCGAGGGCTTCGCGCCGTCCGACCATGTCACGCTCGGCGAATCCCTTGGTGCGATGGACATTCCGCGCGGGGTGAAGGTCTCCGGCGCCCGCTTCTACTTCCTCACCGGGGTCGGTGCGCGGCTCGAGCTGGCGTTGCTGAACCTGGCGATCGACCAGGCGGTCGCGGCCGGCTTCACGCCGGTGATCACCCCGACCCTGGTCAAGCCCGAGGTGATGCGCGGTACCGGTTTCCTCGGTGCGCACGCCGACGAGATCTACCACCTCGACAAGGACGACGACCTCTACCTGGTCGGCACCTCGGAGGTGGCCCTGGCCGGGTTCCACAGCGGCGAGATCGTCGACCTGACCGCCGGCCCGTTGCGCTACGCGGGCTGGTCGGCCTGTTACCGGCGCGAGGCGGGCTCGTACGGCAAGGACACCCGCGGCATCATCCGGGTGCACCAGTTCCACAAGGTCGAGATGTTCAGCTACTGCCGCGTCGAGGACTCGGTCGCCGAGCACGAGCGGCTGCTGGCCTGGGA
>DAIOVT010000092.1:0-10842 GCA_036758885.1 Kineosporiaceae bacterium | reverse complement strand
GAGATCGTCCGGCAGCGCCGCGTCCAGCCGTTCGGTCACCTGCCGAGCGGCATCGATGAACTCAGCCGGCCCGATGATGCGCAACGGCGCGTCGAAGCGAAGCGCGTACGCGAGCAGACCGGTCCACGACCACGAGCCCGCCGTGACCCGGGAGGACCGTTCGGCGACCGGTTCGACGCGTCCGTCCCGCACCCAGGGCGCGATGTCACGGACGGGCAGATCGACCTGGAACGCGCCCGTGCAGGGCCACTGATCGCGATCGTGGGAGCCCTTCGCACGCGCGTCGACGAACGTCCCGGCATCCCCGGTCGGCACCGGGCGCGGGGCGAAGCGAGGACCGGCCGGAGTGCGGGGCACCATGCGGTCGAGCCGGTAGATCCGCCAGTCCTCACGGTCGAGGTCCCAGGCGACGAGATACCAACGGGCACTGCGCGCGACCAGGCCGTGCGGTTCGGTCCGGCGCGGCGGTGACCCGGTGTCGCCGTAGTCGAAACGAAGTGCCGTCCGGCCCCGAACGGCGTCACTGACCATCCCCAGCACCGCGGGATCGACCCGCTCGGCACTCTGCTCGCCGGTGAACCGGATGGCATCGATCCGATGCCGCAGCCGGGAGGGCATCACCTGTCGCACCGTCGCCAGCGCCCGTCCCGCGGCCTCGCCGATGTCCACACCGCTCGCGGCCGCGCCCTGCAACACCACCCCGATCGCGACCGCCTGCTCGTCGTCGAACAGCAGCGGCGGCAACTCCGAGCCCGCCTCCAGGCGGTACCCGCCATCGGGACCCTTGGCGGCATCGATCCGGTACCCCAACCCGCGTAGCCGATCGACGTCGCGCCGGACGGTCCGCGGGGTCACCCCGAGCCGGTCGGCGAGAACCATCCCCGGCCAGTCCCGCCTCGCCTGCAACAGGGTCAGCAACGTGAGCATCCGCGTCGAAGGGCCTGTCATGAGGCCCATTCTCGGCGAAGTAGCGGACCGGATCTGTCCTGTACCGCTGCCAGGCTCATCGATGGACGACGCCCCCGTCGCTTCATCGACAACTCATCGACGACTCATCGACGACTCATCGACGAAAGGTCTCAAGGACATGGCACTCACGACCACGACGCACCTCAACCTCCCCGGCACCGCGCGGGCCGCGCTCGAGCTCTACCAGGGGGTGTTCGGTGGGCAGCTGTCGGCCACCACCTATGCCGAACTCGGCATGCCGCCCGAGGCACCCGGTGCGGACAGGATCGTCTTCGGGCAGCTCCAGGCGGACAACGGATTCCGCGTCATGGCCTACGACATCCCCGGACGCACCGAGCCCTTCGCCGGCAGCACCCGGCGCGAGCAGGGAGCCACGGTCACCGACCAGCCCTGCTTCCTCTCCGTGCGCGGCGAGAGCCTCGACGAGATCGCCACCTACTGGGCGGCTCTCAGCGACGGCGCCGACGTCATCGAACCCCTCGCCGCGTCACCCTGGACGCCCGGTTTCGGCATGCTCACCGATCGCTTCGGTGTCACCTGGGTGTTCGACGTCCGAGCCGTTCAGGACTGAACCGGTGCCACCGATCGGGCAGGCTCGTCGGTGAGCAGCTCCCGAACCCGCGGGATCACCTCGCGACCGTAGAGCTCGATCGTGCGCAACCGCTGCTCGAGGGGCACCTGGCCGGAGGCGTGGGCCCGCTGCCCGGTCAGTCCGGCGGGCAGGACGCCGCTTGGGCGAGCACCGACGCGAAGGCTGACGCGAGCGGTTCGGCGACCGCGGCCGGATCGCCGAGATAGCCGTTCACCATCCCCCCGTCACGCAGCAGCATCAGCGCTCTCGCGACGGCCTCGACGTCGGGCACACCCGCCTCGGCGGCGACATCGGCGAACAACTCGAGCATCCAGCGACGGTGCGCGGCGACTGCGACCCGGGCCGGGTCGTCGGGGTCGGCGAACTCCGCCGCCGCATTGATGAACGCGCACCCGCGGAAGCCCGGCCGGCAGGCCGCCACACCGATGTCGGTGGCGAGTGCGCGCAACGTCGCCGCCGGATCGCCCTCCCGGTGGACGCTCTGCATCCAGGCCCGCTCGGCGGCGGCCTGCTCCTCGAGGTAGCCGACGACCAGGTCGCTCTTCGAGCGGAAGTGCCGGTAGAACGTGACCTTCGTGATGCCGACCTGATCGATGATCCGGTCGGCGCTGGTGGCCCGGATCCCGTTGGCGTAGAACAGCTCCCCCGCCGCGGCGAGGATGCGCGCCCGCGTCGCCGGCCCCGATGTGGTGCGTACCCCGGTCTCGGGGGCGCCTGCAGACATCTCTCCTCCGACATTCCTTCTCCGGCACGACGCGACCGGTTGCGCCGTCGCCCGGGAGAGTCTAGCTTGACTATGTAGACGTACTAGTAACCCTACTGGCAACTCCATCTATTGCTCGGGGACCACTGCTCAAGGAGTCGACATGCCCACCCCGTCCCAGCACCGCCTTCCCCTGGCCGCGCCGTCCGCGTCGTCCGGACCCGAGGTCGCCTCGCCGCCGACGCAGCGGGAACAGCTGCGCCGGCTCTATCTCACGCGTGCCGCCTTCGCGATCGTCTGGGCCGGGCTGCTGTTCAGCACGGCCGGCAGCACCGGCCCGCTGCTGACCTCACTGCTGGTCGCCTATCCGCTCTTCGACGCCGCCGCCGTCCTGCGCCAGTTGCGCACCGGCGCACCGGGCCGGTCGCACAGTGCCGAGTGGGTGAACGTGGCGGTCAGCCTCGCCGTCGCCGTCGCCCTCGGCGTGGCGTCGACGATGTCGATCGGAGCGGCGCTCACCGTCTGGGGCACGTGGGCCGTCGGTTCCGGCGTCCCGCAGCTGATCACCGCCGTCCGCAACCGGCGCTCGGCCGGTCAGGTGCCGCAGATGCTGAGCGGTGGCCTGTCGGTGCTGGCCGGGGCCGGCTTCCTGGCCCAGGGCCTGCGCGGCGCCGAAACTCTCACCGGCGCAGCGGGTTACGCCGTCCTGGGTGGGATCTTCTTCCTGATCTCCGCCGTCCGCCTGGCACGCCGTCCGAGCTGAACGGCGCGCACCCGGTGCGGGCGCCCGGCATAGCATCTGCCGGATGGACGATGATTTCCGGCTCGGCCCGCCGCGAACGATGCGGGCAGCGGTCTTCGACTCCTACGGACCACCGGAGGTGTTGCGGGTCGGCGACGTCGCCGTGCCCTCGCCGCGCCCCGGCGAGGTTCTGGTGAAGGTCTACGCGACCTCCGCGAACGGCGGCGACATCGCCGCTCGATCGGGCACGCTCAGGCTGCTCACCGGCTCGTCGTTCCCGAAACGCACCGGCGTCGAGTTCACCGGCGAGGTGGCCGCGACGGCGGACCTGACCGCGCCGTGGAGCGTCGGCGACCGGGTCTGGGGCGTGCTGCCGCGGTCCCAGTACGCCCGGGGCGGCGGGGGTTCCGCCGCCGAATACGTGGCCGTACCGATCTCGAAGATCTCGGAACTGCCGGCGACGGTGGACCCGGTCGAGGCGGCCGGTCTGCTGGCCGGCGGAACCACGGGGCTCAAGGGCCTGCGGGACGTCGCCGGACTGCGGCGCGGCGAACGGCTTCTGGTCACCGGGGCCAACGGCGGCGTCGGCAGCGTCGCGGTGCAACTCGGCAAGGCGCTCGGGGCTCACGTCACCGGGTACGGCAACGCCGCGGCGAGGGAGCGGCTGACGGTACTGGGCGCCGACGAGTTCGTCGACCATCGGGTGGTGCCGCCCTCGGCGCTGGGCGCCTTCGACGTCGTCTTCGACACCACGGGCACCCGGCTCGAGGAGCTGCGCCGGCTGCTCTCCCCCGGTGGCCGCATGGTGTCGATCGCCGCCCGCGGCGGGAGACCGATCGCCCAGCTGGTCGCCTCCCAGGCGCGGGGCCCGCGGCGGATCCGCTTCTTCAGCGGCGACCCGGGGTCGGCCGCTCTGGGCGACCTGGCCCGGTTCGTCGAACGCGGGCAGATCGTGCCGGTCACCGCGGCGGTGCACGACCTCGACGCGATCGCCGACGCGCACCGCGCCCTGGAGGGACGCGGCGTGGTCGGCAAGCACATCGTGCAAGTCAGCCCGCCGGCGCCGGCCGGGCGGGCCTAGACCGGGCCCAGCCCGGATCGTTCGCGGCTCGGCGGTGTGATCGGCGAGGGTGCCCCGGCCGGATCAGGGATGGTGCACTCCCAGGTGATCGGCCAGCGTGGTGCCGGTGTAGCCGGCGCGGAACAGGCCCCGCCCGACGAGCTCCGGCACCAGCCGATCGGTGAACCGGCGCAACGAGTCCCACGACCCGCCCGGCAGGGCGATGAATCCGTCGACGGCGCCCGCGCGCCACCAGTCCTCGATCTCGGCGGCGGCCCGGTCCACGGTGCCGACGATCTGCCAGTGCGCCGCGCCCCGGGCCGGGCCCGCCCCCTGCGCGGCGCGGCGATACAGCTCAGCCGCCTGCTCGGCGTCGTCCGCGAGGAACAGGCTCAGACCGGGCAGCACCCGTACCGCATCAGGAGCGCGACCGTGACCGACGGCCCGCTCCCGCAACTCCGCGCGCAGCGCCGAGGCGTCCTGCCGGCGAGGTGTGGCGGCGAAGACCGCGTCCGCCAGCCGCGCCGCCAGGTCGCGGGACTCGGGTGAGAATCCCGCGGTGAACAACGGCAGCGGCGCGGGCGAGAGAGCCGGCAAGGTGAGCGCACCCTCGATCGGGAACCGGACGGCGCGGCCGGCGATGCCGCCGATCAGATCGGGGTCGGCGTACCTCCCGCCGGCCCGGTCGGCGAGGATCGCCGTCGCCAGGAATCCCCGGCCCAGACCCTGTACCGCCTCGATCAGCTCCCGGGCGGCCGGGTACCGGTCGGCATGCTCGGGTGCGGGCAGATGCCCCACGTTGCCCGCCCCGCCCAACCCGACCACGGCGTTCCAGCCGACCCGGCCACCGGAGAGCTGATCCAGCGAATACAGCTGGCGGGCAAGGGGATACGGCGAACTGAGCAGGGTCTGCGCGGTGGGCACCAGGCCGATCCGGCTGGTCGCCGCGGCGAGAGCCGCCATCAGCACGACGGGATCGAGCCCGCCGAAGCCCGGGTTGACGTCGAGCTGGGCAGGGTCCAGCAGAGGGGCGTCGGGCTTGAACAGGAAGTCCAGCCCGGCGCGCTCGGCGGCCCGCGCGGCGTCCAGCGGGAAGTCGAGCGAGTACAGCTCCTCCACCCGGCTGTCGTCCCGCCGCCAGGCGCCGCCGCGCAGCCAGGTCGGCGACAACGACAACCCGATGTGCAGAGCGTTGCGCGCCCCCGGCTCGGGCCTCGTCACCGTCATCGCCGCTCCCCCCGGTCATCGGGCGCCGGCTGCTGCCCTGCCTCCTGCTGCCGCCCACCGATCGGGACCACCAGCGGCCCGTGGGAGACCGGGTCCTCGAGCACCAGCGCCCTCAGCCCGAACACCTCCTCCAACAGCTGCGGGGTGACCACCTCGGCGGGTGTGCCGGTGCGGACGATCGCGCCGTCCCGCATCGCGACCAGGTGATCGGCGTAGCGCGCGGCCTGGTTCAGGTCGTGCAGCACCATCACGAAGGTCCGGCCCTGTTCCCGGTTCAGCCGCCGGCACAGGTCGAGGACGTCGAGCTGGTGGGCGATGTCCAGGAACGTGGTCGGCTCGTCCAGCAACATCACCGGCGGGTCCTGGGCCAGCAACAGGGCCAGCCAGACCCGCTGCCGCTGGCCACCGGAGAGCTCGTCCACCGGACGCTCGGCCAGATCGGTGATCCCGGTCGCGGCCATCGCCCGCTCGACGGCATCCTCGTCGTCCAGCGACCACTGCTGAAGCATCCGCTGGTGCGGGAACCGGCCCCGGCCGACCAGGTCGGCGACGCAGATCCCGAACGGCGCGGTCGACGACTGCGGCAGCAGCCCCAGCCGGCGGGCCAGTTCCTTGGGGCCGAACCGGTTGAGGTCCCGGCCGTCCAGCACGATCTGCCCGGCGGCGGGTGCCAGCAACCGCGAAAGCGCCCGCAGCAGAGTGGATTTGCCGCAGGCGTTCGGCCCGATCACGATCGTCGTCCGGCCCTCGGGCACGGTCAGGCTCAGCCCCCGGGAGACCACCCGGGTCTCGTAGACGAGGTCGAGGCCGGTGGCGTCCAGTACCGGTCCGCCGAGCGACCCGCCGTCCACAGCGTTCACGTTCGCGCCCACCTCCACCCAGACCTCCGCTCAGACCCCACCCACAACTCCGTCCGACTCCGCTCAGACCTGCCGCGACCGGGTCAGCAGCCAGATCAGGTACACCCCACCGACGATGCCGGTCATCCGGCCGATCGGCACCGACGCCGTCAGCGGCAACAGCTGACTCGCCACGTCACCGAGCACCAGCAGGAAGGCGCCCATCGCCGCCGCGCTGAGCACCGGCATCGATCGGGACCGGGTCATCCGGACGACGAGTTGCGGCGCGGCCAGCGCGACGAAGGAGATCGGCCCGGCCGCCGCGGCCGCCAGAGAGGCCAGCGCGACACCGGCGGCCATCAGCAGGATCCGGGTCCGCTCCACCCTGACGCCCAACTGGGCCGCCAGTTCGTCGCCCATCTCGATCAGGGCCGCCCGCCGGGCCAGCAGCCCGACCAGCGGGGTGATCACCAGCACCCCGGCCAGCACCGGAACGGCGTGCTCCCACTGCCGGGCGTCCAGCGAACCCGCCTGCCAGATGTTCGCGGTGATCGCGCTGTCCAGGTCGCCCTTGACCAGCATCAGGTTGTTCAGCGCCGCGAGCACCTCGCCCACCCCGATGCCGACCAGGACCAGCCGGTAGCCGCCGGTCACGCCGGCCTTGACCGAGAGCAGATAGACGATCAGCGCGGTACCGGCGCCGCCGAGCACCGCCCCGGCCGCCACCTGCACCGGCCCCCCGCCGAAGAGCACGATCTGGCTGATCGCCCCGGTCGCCGCGCCGGTGGTGAAGCCGATGACGTCCGGCGAGCCGAGGGCGTTGCGTGAGACCGACTGGAAGATCGCCCCCGAGACGCCGAGGGCCGCGCCGGCGAACAGCGCGGTGAGCACCCGCGGCAGCCGCAGGTCCCGAACCACCCGGCCCTCCCAGCTCGGATCCCCCAGCAGCGCCGGCAGGACGTCCCGGATCGGGATGTCCAGCGAGCCCACCGTCATCGCGTAGGCCCCCAGCGCCGCCGAGAGCAGCAGCAGCGCGGCGGTCACCACGGCCAGCCGCGGATGCAGCACGAAGGAGATCCCCCGCCGGCGCCACGCCCGGCCCGAGGCCAGTCCGGGACGCCGCCGCTGTGGCCCGGTCGCCGGCCCGGGCGTCGTCCCAGGAGTCGGCGCGGGAGTCGAGGGGGTCGCCGAGGCGCTCACAGCTGGGCGATCTTCCGGCGCCGGACCAGTATCACGAAGAAGGGACCGCCCAGCAGCGCCGCCATGATGCCGACGCCGACCTCGCCGGGGCGCGCCACCAACCGGCCCAGCGAGTCCGCGGCGACCATGACCACGGCGGCGACCAGCATCGAGTACGGCAATACCCAGCGATGGTCCAGACCGGCCAGCGAACGAGCGAGGTGCGGGGCGGTCAGGCCGACGAAGCCGATCGGGCCGGCGGCGGCGGTGGCCGCGCCCGCGAGCACCATCACCGCGACCGCGGCCAGGCTCCAGGTGACCCGGGGACGCGCCCCGAGCGATCGGCTGAGGTCCTCGCCCAGGGCCGCGGCGTCCAGGGAACGGGCCAGGACCAGGGTCAGCACCAGACCGGCCGCGACCATCGCGGCGGCGGGGGCCAGCACCACCTCGCCGCGGCCCTGCACCGAGCCGATCATCCAGTTCCGGTAGCGGTCGTAGACCTGCTCGGGACTGTTGATCAGGACCACCTGGGTCAGCGACATCAGCACCACCGTCAGAGCCACCCCGGCCAGCACCACCCGTACCGGGTTGGTGCCGCGACGCAGCCCGCCGAGCGTGTACACGGCCAGGCTCGCCAAACCGGCACCGGCCATGCCGAACAGCATGTAGCCGGTGACCCCGGTGATGCCCAGGAAGCCGATCGCGAAGGCCACCGCCGCAGCCGCACCGGCGTTGGCCCCCAGGATTCCGGGCTCGGCCAGCGGGTTGCGGGTGAGCGCCTGCATCACTGCCCCGGCCGCCCCGAGAGCCGCGCCCACCACGATCGCCAGCAGCGTCCGCGGGATCCGTAGGTGCCGCACCAGCAGGTGGTTGCTGTTCTGCGGGTCGAAGTCGGTGATCGCCCGCCAGGTCTCCTCCGGGGAGATCACCTGGGTGCCGACACAGACGCTGACCGCCGCCAGCACCGACAGCGCGACCAGCAGACCGATCAGGCCCCGGCGCCGCCGGTGGCGCAGGCCGGCGGCGCCGGCCTGCCGGAGCCCGCTCAGCTGCCGAAGTTCTCGACGACGCCGTCCACGATCTCCTTGGCGCTGTACGGGTCCACCCGGAACGAGTTCACGCCGAGTCCGTAGACCTGCTTGCTCTTCACCGACGGCACGTTCGCCAGCACCGGGTCCTTGGCGAACTTCTGCGCGTCCGGATTCGCGGCGCTGAGAATGAACGTGGTCTGCGCGGTCAGCTTGGTGAGGTTCTCGTATGCCGAGAACACGAAGTCCTCGCGGGGCTTGGCCTGGGTGTGCCAGGACTCGTCCGGCGCCTCGACGGTGAACCCGAGCTCGGTCAGCAACTTGCCTTGTGCGCCACCGGGTTTGGCGATCGGGTTGTCCTCGCCGGCGCCGTTGTAGGAGACGATGTTGGCCTGGCCGGCCGGAACGGTGATCTTCGCCTTGGCGTCGGCCACGGTCTTGTTGAACTCGGTGACGGTGGCCTCGGCCTCGGTCTTGAGACCGGTCGCCTCGCCGAGCTTGACGGCGAGTTCCTCCCAGGTCTGGCCGCCGTAGTCGACCACGATCGTCGGTGCCGTCTCCTTCAGCTTCGCGACCTGGTCGAGCACCGAGTCGGCGCCGGTGCTGGAGACGACGATCAGGTCGGGCTTGGCCGCGTAGACGGCCTCGAGGTCCACCGATCCGGCCGACCACAGGGTCGCGACCTTGCGCCCGGCGGCCACCGGGGCCCACTGGTCGAAGAACTTGCCGTTGCCGGCGGCACCGCTGGCGACCACCGGGGCTCCGATGGCGAGCAGGGTGCCGGTGGTGGAGACGGTGGTGGAGGCGATCCGCTGCGGCTTGGCCGGGATCTCGGTGGTGCTGCCGTCGGCGTTGGTGAAGGTCAGCGGCCAGCTGCCGCCGCCACCGGAGGACGACGAACCGGCCGAGGGCTCGGACTCGTTCGACGAGCCGCAGGCCGCCAGCAGGAAGGCGACGACCACGGTCAGGGCGAGGAACGGCAGGGGGCGGGAGGTGCGCGAGCGGGCGATGACCATGACTCCTTCTCCGAGTGGGCGTCACGCGACGGGTCGATGCCCCGACCGGGGCAGCATGACCAGGCGAGGTTAGGCTCACCTAAAGTTGGGTGGTGGGCCGCAGCGGCCACCTTGTTGTCCTCGATGTCCCGAGAGCGGTGTTCTGCCCCACACGGCTGCACAACGACCAGGGGGAAGGGAGAGCGATGGCTGCCACGGCGACGCCGCTGCCCCGGCGGTCGGTGCCGGCGACCAGGCTCGAGGCGCCCCGGGACGACGGATCGCTGCTGCTGTGGGCCAGGCGCGGCGCCACGACGGTGGAGATGGACGGCGTTCGCGCCGTGATGACCCCCGGCACCGCACGCTGGCTGCCCACCGGCACCCTGCGCCGGATCAGGTGTGCGCCGGGTGCGGTGGCGGTGCCGATCGGTGTGCCGCCGTCCGTCGCCGTTCGCCCGTTGCCCACCGCGGCCTTCCCGGTCACCGGCGCACACACCGACTGGTTGCTGCACCATTTCGCGCGCAGCCTGGACTTCCTGCGCGGCGCCGCCACCGGGTGGCACGAGCTGGCCAGCTTCGTCGAGGCGAGCTGCTCACCCGAGTCACTCTGCGGCCACCTCCCGGTGCCGCCGTTGCCCCGATCCGCGGCGGCCCTGCAGGTGGCCCGGCGGCTGCTGCGCACGCCCGCGCTCGAGAACGGCCTCGACACCTGGGCGTCGCTGACCAGTACCGGGGCGCGCACGCTGCGCCGCCAGTTCGCCAACGAGACCGGTCTGCCTTTCGAGCGCTGGCGCACCGCGCTGCGGCTGGCCCGGGCCAGGGAACAGCTCGCCGCCGGACGCGAGGTGACCTGGACGGCGCACCAGGTGGGCTATCGCTCGGCCGGCGGGCTGATCCGGGCCTTCCAGCGCGGCATCGGCATGAGCCCCACCGAACACCGCGAGAGGTGTGGTCCCGGGGGTCGCCCGGTCCGGCCCGGACCGAGCCCGATCGAGGCCGCCACCACAGTGCCGCGGGTGAATCCGTTTCACGTCGCAGTCTGGACGGCGCGCGGCACCGCCGTCGTGGACTTGGCCGGAGCCACGGTGGAACTGCCTGCGGGACAAGCGATCTGGCTCCCAGCAGGAGTGCGCCAACACATAACGACGCGTCCTGGCGGGGTGATCCTGCCGCTCACCTGGCGACCCGGCGGCCAGCCGATCAATGCCGGCGGGCCTGTGCCGGTGCACCAGGTGCCGGAAGATCTGCTGCTGCTCGCCGCGCTCACCAGCCACACCGCGCTCACCGTCACCGGCCGGTCGTCCATACCCGACCCGGTGGAGACGCTGCTGGACGCGGGCAAGACAGCGGCGGCACCAACCACCTGCACGCCCGCCGCCGCGGCAGCGGCTCGCCGGATGGCAGATCTGGTCGCCGGGGACCTCGCCGACCCGCTGCAGTTCGCCGGCTGGGCGCGCCGGCTGGCGGTCGAGGAGGAGCAACTGCGCGCGGCGTTCATCGCGGTCACC
>DAIOVT010000091.1:0-10844 GCA_036758885.1 Kineosporiaceae bacterium | reverse complement strand
CGTGGTTCTCGTTCCCCACCGACTGCACCCGGTTCACCTTCGCCGCTGAGTAGCGGTCAGAGCCGAACAGTCGTCAGAGCGCCTCGTACGCCGCACCCACGACGTCGTAGGTCGTGCGGGCGCGACGGTCCATGGTGAGCAGCGTCGCGCCGTGGTGCAGGGCGGTTGCCCCGATCAAGGCGTCGTAGACGGCGCCGCCACGGATTCCCTCGCCGGCCAGTCGGGCGAGCAGGACCAGGTGGTGTGCGGGCGGCAGCACGACCGGGCGCGAACCCAGGGCGTCGACCAGGGCGGAGATCGCCTGGTTCGCCAGTTCGGCAGTGACCCGGTGCGGCGCGGGAGTCTGGTGAGCACGCTGTACGTCTCCACCACCACATGTGCCGCGACCACCGGGACGCTGCGGCCCAAGGCACGGCGAGCGCGCTGATGTTCCGGGTGCCAGGACAGTAGAGCCGCGACGAGGACGCTGGTGTCCGGGGTGTAGCCCGGGGTGCCGCCGTTCAACGGCTCACCGTCGGGTCGACTCGAGGGCGTCTCGGACGTCGTCCCCGGTCAATGGCGGCTGATCGGCCTCGGCCACGATCGCCGGCAGACCCTGCCGCGTGCTGAGGTGCGCCTCGAGCGGCGCGAGCTCGATCTCGATGCGTCCGTCGCTGAACACGATGTCCACCGCCTGCCCTGGTCGCAGGCCCATTGCCTCACGAATGGCTTTGGGCACGACGAGGCGACCACCCGAATCAATGGTCGTTCTCATGGCAGGAAATTACCATGTGCGCTGCCATCGCCACGACCATGATTCGAGTCGTTCGAGCCGGTGATGATCGCCGGGCTCTCACGGGATCAGCCGCAACCGCGGCCAAGCGGCCACCAGCAGGGCGACGGCGATGGCGCCGAACAGCGCGGTGGCCCGTCCACTGGCCGGCACGATCAGCACCGCCAGGATCGCGGCGACCACGAACGAGGCGTTGAAGACCATGTCGTAGAACGAGAACGTGCGGCCCAGGTACGGCTCGTCGACGGTGCGTTGCAGGGTGGTGTCGACGGCGACCTTCACTCCCTGTGCGGCCAGCCCCAGCGGCAGCACCAGAACCAGGAAGCTGGTGCGCGACATCGCGACGGCGAACGTCGCGAAGATCAGGCCGAGCAGCACCAGGCAGAGTGTGATCCAGCGCCGCAGCCCGATCAGCCGGACCGCGACCGGTACCACCACCGCGGCCAGACCGGCCCCGGTCCCGGTCAGCAGTGCCACCGTCGCGATCAGGGCGATGCCGTCGGAGGCGTTGTCGGTGAAGGTGTTTCGGCACAACAGGATCGTGGTGATGGTGAACACGGCGAAGGCCAGCCGGCTCAGTGCGGTGAGCAGCAGTGCGCGCCGGGCCGGCGTGCGGCTCCACACGTGCCGGGCGCCGTGGACCATGCCGATCATCAGATCGGTGACGCGGGCGAGCAACCGGACCCGCTCCGGTCCGCCGTCCGGGCCGAGCCGGGTGCGCGGAATCCGGGTGACCGCCAGCGCTGAGCCGAGATAGGCGAGCGCGGCCAGTGCGGGAGCCGCGGCGGCCGCCTCGTCGCCGGAGCCGAGCGCCTGGACGACGCCGAACGCGGTGCCCGCGCCGGTCACCGTCGAGATCGTGCCCAGGGTCGGGGTGAGCGAGTTGGCCAGCACCAGTTGCTCGTGCTCGACGACGTGCGGCAGCGCGGCGCCGAGCCCGGCCAGCACGAACCGGTCGACACAGAAGCAGGTCAGCGCGATCAACAGCAGCAGCGCGCCGACGGTTCCGGAATGGATCACCACCGCGAGCCCCGCCACCAGCGCGCACCGCACCAGGTTCGCCACGACCAGCACCTGACGCCGGTACCAGCGGTCGAGCAGCACCCCGGCGAACGGCCCGATCACCGTGAACGGCAGCAGCGTCGCGGTCAGCGCCCAGGCCACCCCGGACGGCGTGGTCTCCCGCTCGGGTGAGAAGAACAGCACCCCGACCAGGCCGACCTGGAAGGCGCCGTCGCCGAACTGGGCCAGCACCCGGGTGGCCAGCAGCCGCCGGAAGTCGCGGCGGCGGAACAGGTCCGCGGGCGTAGCAGAGGGCTGAGCCACCGGCTCAGGTTAGGGCCGGTGACCGGACGCCGGGCTCAGGCCTTCTTGGCCTGCTCGGCGGCGATCGCCTTCACCGTCGCGGTGTCGCCGCGCTCCATCGCCTCGAAGAGCTTGTTCGCCTCGGTCGAGTTCCACTTCAGCGAGTCCCCGGCCGAGGTGCTGATGTCGCCCGCGATCGGCACGGTCATCCGGATCCCGCTGGAGACCTGCCGCATGCCGTTCAGGAACCGGAACAGCCCCCACGGCGTGGTCGAGGAGTCGACGGTGAGCGCCTTGCCGCCGGCCGTGGCGGCCGCGAACGAGCGCCACGGCAGCGCGATCACCGAGGGCGAGAAGGTCTTCTTGGCGATCGCCGCGATCACCTGCTGCTGCCGCTCGACCCGGCCCAGGTCACCGCGGGGGTCGCTGTAGCGGGCACGGGCGTAGCCGAGAGCGGTCTTGCCGTCCATGGTCTGGCAGCCGGCCTTGACGTCGAGGTGGGCCTTGGCGTCCTTCATCGCGGTCTTCGGGCACAGCACCACGCCGCCGACCGCGTCGACCATGGTGGCGAAACCCTCGAACCCGGTCATCACCACGTCGTCGATGTGCAGACCGGTGTTCTGCTCGACGGTCGAGACCAGCAGTTTGGCGCCGCCGATCGCGTACGCGGCATTGATCTTGTTCTTGCCGTGCCCGGGGATCGCGACGTAGGAGTCGCGGGGCAGGCTGACCAGCGTGGGCGGACCGTTCAGCGGGGTCTGCATGATCATGATCGTGTCGGTGCGCTGCCCGTCGGCCTGGCCGGTGCCGAGCTCGGCACGCTGCGCCCGGGTCAGCCCCTCGCGACCGTCGCTGCCGATCACCAGGTAGGTGCGTGTCGCGGCCCCGGCCGGACGCTGCCCGCCGGTGGGCTGGGCGTCGAAGCGGTTCAGGCTGGTGTAGGCGATGCCGGCGAGTGCCAGCGGGTAGACCAGCAGCAGCACCACCAGGGCGATGATCACCCGGCGGATCACCTTGCCCCGCGACGTCCTCGAGTCGCGCGAGGAGCGCGGCGAGGGCGGCCGGTCCAGCTGCACCGGCGCCCCGCCCTGCCCCGACGTCCGGACGGCGCCCGGGTACGGCGGCGGTGGCGGGACGGCGCCCTGCGGGAGTTCGGGCTGGGCCTCGTCGCCGCGCAGCTTGAAGCCCGGGCCGGCGCGGTAGATCGTGCCCTCGCGCTGCGGATCCGGGGTGCGCCCGCGGCCGAACCGAACCTTCATCGCCCAACCCATCCGGCAGTCCTCATCGGACGCCTCACCGCACGTTGACCCCGACTCGAGGGGCCTCGATCTTGGGGCAGGTGTCCATGACGACGTCCAGACCGGCCGCCAGTGCCCGCTGTGCGGCGTCCTGATCGATCACACCGAGCTGCAGCCAGACCGCCTTCGCGCCCACCGCGATCGCCTGGTCGACGATGTCGCCGGCCAGTTCGCTGCGCACGAAGATGTCGACGACGTCGATCGGCCCGGGTACGTCGGCCAGGGTCGGGTAGCCGGTGGCGCCGTGCACGTCCTCGGCCTTCGGGTGCACCGGCACGATCGGATTGCCGAGCCGTTGCAGGAAGGCGGCGATGTCATAGGCGACCCTCGACCGGTTGGCGGAGAGCCCGACGACGGCCCACCGGCCCGGCGTGGTCATCAGGCGCCGGATCACGTCGGGGTCGTTGATACCGCGGGTGTTCGGTTCGTCGCTCACCCGGTCAGTCTCGCACCTCGTTCTCGCGGCACCGGAACCTCGATCGGTGAGCTGCCCGGTGAGCTGACCGGTGAACTGCGCGGTGAACGTCCGGTGAGTTCGGTCGATGAAGCGCAGCGGATCGGGACATTTGTGAGTGTTGTGCAAATGCTGTGTCGGGTGACACACGGTGGCCATTTTCCTGGTCACGTCACCGTGTGTAGGCCATCTGTGTAGGGTCCTGAATGGCGCCGAATCGACGACCGACCCCCACAGGAAAACTGCGTGCAACTCCTCGAAGCGATCATTCTTGGCCTCGTTCAAGGTCTCACCGAGTTCCTTCCCATCTCTTCGAGCGCGCATCTGCGCGTCGTGGGGGAGTTCCTGCCTTCGGCGACGGATCCCGGCGCGACCTTCACCGCGATCACCCAGATCGGTACCGAACTCGCGGTGCTGGTCTACTTCTGGCGCACCATCGTGCGGATCGTGCGGCAGTGGTTCGGTTCGCTCTCCGGCCGGGTGTCCCGCGACGACCCGGACGCCCGGATGGGCTGGCTGATCATCATCGGCTCGGTGCCGATCGGCCTGCTCGGTTTCCTGCTGCAGGACACGATCCGGCAGACCTTCCGCAACCTGTGGCTGGTGGCCGTCGTCCTGATCGTCTTCGGGCTGTTGCTCGGCGCCGCCGACCGATGGGGACGGCGCGACCGCGAGCTCGGCGACCTGACCTTCGCGCACGGCGCGGGTCTCGGTCTGGCCCAGGCGCTCGCGCTGATCCCCGGGGTGTCCCGTTCCGGGGCCACCACCACGATGGGCCTGACCCTCGGCTACACCCGGCCGGCCGCGGCCGAGTACGCCTTCCTGCTCGCGGTTCCCGCGGTCTTCGGCAGCGGCCTCTACGAACTGCTGCAGGCGATCCGGGACCCGGGGGAGGCGGTGTTCTCGCTCACCGAGACGGCGGTCGCCTCGGTGGTCGCCTTCGGCGTCGGCTGGGCGGTGATCGCCTATCTGATGCGGTACCTGTCGCGGGGCAGCTTCCTGCCGTTCGTGGTGTACCGGGTGCTGCTCGGTGTGGCGTTGATGGTGATGTTGTCGACGGGGGTCCTGCAGCCCACCTGAGTCGGGCTCGCCGGGCCGATCAACGCGAAGATCGAAGAATGGGGTTGCCGCATGCAGACGACATGGCTGGTCACGGGTGGCGCGGGATACATCGGTTCGCACGTGGCGAGGCGGATGCACGAGTCGGGGCGCGGTGTCGTCGTGCTCGACGACCTCTCCAGTGGACATCGTGAGTTCGTCGACGACGCGATCGACGGGGTGCGGTTCGTCGAGGGCACGATCACCGATCCGGCCACGGTGGACGACGCCCTCCGGGCCGGCGCGAGCGGGTCGGGGGAGCCGGTCGCGGGGGTGGTGCACCTGGCCGGGTTCAAGTACGCCGGGGTGAGCGTGCAGCGGCCGCTGCACACCTACAACGAGAACGTGTACGGCACCCAGGTGCTGCTCGACCGGATGGTCGCCGCCGGTGTGCCCAGCCTGGTGTTCTCCTCCAGCGCAGCCACTTTCGGCACTCCGGACGTCGAACTGGTCACCGAGACCACGCCGACCACGCCGGAATCGCCCTACGGCGAGTCGAAGCTGATCGGGGAGTGGCTGATCCGCGACGTGGCCAGGGTGGCCGGCCTGCGGCACACCTCGTTGCGCTACTTCAACGTGGTCGGATCGGGGTATCCCGACCTGTACGACACCAGCCCGCACAACCTGTTCCCGCTGGTGCTCAGGGCGCTGACCGAGGGCCGGGTGCCGCAGGTGAACGGCACCGACTACCCGACGCCCGACGGTTCCTGCGTGCGCGACTACGTGCACGTCGACGATCTGGCGCTGGCTCACGTCGAGGCGGCGAAACTGCTCGAGGCCGGTACCGACCTCGCGCCGGTCTACAACCTGGGCAGCGGTGACGGCACCTCGGTGCTGCAGATCATGGACGCCGTCCGCCGGGTCACCGGGATCGAGTTCAGCCCGCAGGTCAACCCGCGCCGCCCCGGCGATCCGGCCCGGATCGTCGCCACCGGTGAACTCGCGGCCAAGGATCTGGCCTGGCAGAACCGGCACAGCCTCGACGTGATGGTCGCCAGCGCCTGGACGGCGTGGCAGAAGTCGTTGCAGGACAACGGATCCGGCGTCTCCTGAGCGGCCGAATGGCTCAGGCGACCGCCGTCCGGGAACGGTGCCGGCGCACCGCGGCCCGTGAGCCGCACCGGGTGGAGCAGTAGCGCTGGGTGCCGTTGCGCGAGACGTCGGCGTAGATGCGGGTGCAGCCGCCGCCCTCGCAGCGGCCCAGCCCCTCGAGCTGCCGGTGGGCCAGGTGCAGCGCGGTGCCCACGGTGATCAGCGCCGCGAGCAGACCGCCGAGCGAGCGGTCAGCGCGGAAGTGCACGTGCCAGCCGTCGCCCGCGTGGTCGGTCAGCCGGGGGTGCTCGGAGTGCTCGGCGAGCATCAGGTTCAGCCGCTCGGCCCGCTCGGCCGGGGTGGCGGCGTCCACGACCTGCTCCCACTCCTCCAGCAGGGCCAGGGTGACCGGCAAGTCGCCGTCCAGCACCGGCACGTCCATGGTCACCCCGGCCTCGGCGCAGCGGCGGCGCAGTTCGTCGAGACCGGCCGGGCGGTCGTTGGCCAGATCGGCGGCCAACTGGACCGGGCCGCGGCCGTAAGGGTTCAGATGCATCAACCCATTACATCAGTGCGCATGCAGTTCTGCATGATCACGAAGGGTGCGGTTCTGCATGATCACGGGGGTCGCTCAGGCGAGTCCGGCGCGGATGGCCAGGATCGCCGCCTGTACCCGGTCCCGGCTGCGGGTCTTCTCGAGCACGTTGCTGACGTGGGTCTTCACGGTGCTCATCGACAGGAACAGCCGGGCGGCGATCTCGGTGTTGTTCAGGCCCGCGCCGACCAGGGCCAGTACGTCGAGCTCGCGCGGGGTGAGGTCGAAGGGTGCCAGATCGGTGCGGACGGCGTTGCCGCTTCGGCGGACCCGGTCCAGCACGGTGCCGGTCACCTCGGGCGACAGGATCGAGGATCCCGCGGCGACGGTACGCACCGCCGAGACCAGTTCGCTTGCGCTGCAACGCTTCAGCAGGAACCCCCGCGCCCCGGCGGCCACCGCGTCCAGGACGTACTCGTCGGAGTCGAAGGTGGTCACCACGATCACGTCGGGGGCGTGCGGCAGCGCCGCGAGCGCCCGGGTGGCGCTCAGTCCGTCGAGCACCGGCATCCGGATGTCGACCAGGGCGACGTCGATCCGTGGGTCGGCCGCGACGGCGTCCAGCAGTTGGCTGCCGTTCTCGAACTGGCCGGCCACCTCGATGTCGGGCTGGGCGCCGAGGATCAGCGCGAAGCCCTCGCGGACCAGTTGCTGATCGTCGACGACGACCACCCGCAGGCTCATCGCCCGCCCCGTGCGGCCGGGCTGCTGCGCGGGCCGCCCGGCGGGCTGCTGTGCGGGCTGTCGGGCGGTATGCCGAGAGAACTTCCGGCAGCGTGCTCGGCGCTGCACTCCTTGGGCCGCAACGGTATCCGCGCCTCGACCAGGGTGCCGCCCCCCGGCCGTGGGCCCAGCGCCCAGGTGCCGCCACGGCCCTGCACCCGCTCGGCGATGCCGATCAGCCCGGAGCCCCGCCGCGGGCCGGTGCCGGTGGGTGGGCCGACGCCGTCGTCCTCGATCCGCAACCGAACCTCATCGCCGCCGTCGGTGCCGGCGCCGCCATCGTTCAGCCCGGCCCCGGGTACCCGCTGCACCCGGACCCACACCGTGGAGGCCCGGGCGTGCCGGGTGACGTTGGTCAGGGCCTCCTGCGCGATCCGGTACACGGTGAGCACACCGTCCTGGTCGAGTTCGGGCAGCGGGTCGACGTCCACGCTCACCTCGGTGCCCTGCCGGCGCAGCGGACCGGCGAGCAGTTCGTCGATGTCGAGCAGCGACAGTGGCGCGCCCGGCTGCAACGGCAGCGCCGGATCGCGCAGGTGACCGACCACGGCGTCGAGCTCGGTGAGCGCCTGCCGGCCGAGATCGCCGATCCGGTGCAGCGCCGCCTGCGGGTCGCCGACCAGACCGGCCTCGGACTGCACCACCATCGCGGTCACCTGGTGCCCGAGCACGTCGTGCAGTTCGCGGGCCAGGGCGGTGCGCTGCCGCAGCCACCTGGCCTGTTCCTCGCCGGCCCGGCTGCGCTGCTGCCACAGTTCTGCTTCGCGTTGCAGCGCAACGGTTCTGGAATTCCCCCGGACCAGCAGGCCGAGACCGCCGCCGACCACCACGGCGGTCAGCCCGCCCGGGGTGTAGGGGGAGTTGAACGCCATCCCGGCCACCGCCCCGATCAGGCCGGACAGCCACGGTGACAGCCGCTGCCAGGCCGGGAGCCGTTCGGGCAGCGGCGATCCCGGCTCGGCCACCGCCAGCAGCATGGCGGCACCCGCGGCCAGGGCCGCGAGCGAGTGATCGGGCGCCGCCAGGGCGCTCACCGCGGCCGCGACCGAGAACAGCGGCCGCCGGCCGCGGCCGGTGAGCAGGGCGACCAGCACCGCGGCGGGGCCGGCCGGCGAGAGCCAGCGCATCGCCGCGTCGTCCCAGTCGGCGAACACTAGCACGACGGGGGTCAGGGCCAGGGCGCCGGTCGCCCAGCGCATCGCGTCGAGGAAGCGGCCATCGAGCCAGGGCCGGCTCCGCGAGCGGGCGCCGGCAGCTGCTGCCCAGCGACGGCGTGCCATGGGGGCAGTGTGACCGATGAGCGGGGTCTCGACACCGATCGCGGGGGTGCTGACCCGAGAGTCGGTACCGGGGTACCGGTGCCGGCGGCACCCGGGGCCGATCAGGCCGCTCCGGCCGGTCCCGGCGGCCGTTCCGGGCGGCCGTGCCGTTGCCGGAGTGTGCAGGTCATGAGCATCTTCACGGCCGTTGCCCCGGCGCCGTCCGCCGTCGAACCCGCCCGCCGCGACCCGAACCGCGCCCTGGTGGCCCGTCCGGCGACCCTGCCCAACCTGGTCACGATCGCCCGCACGGTGGCGGCGGTGCCGCTCGCCCTGATCGCGGCGGCGGGGGCCGTGCAGCACTCCGCGGGCGGCCTCCGAGGCGGGATCGCGCTGCTGGCCGCCGCCTACGCCGTCTACTGGATCGGCGACATCGCCGACGGTCACCTGGCCCGGCGGCTGGGGCAGGAGACCCGGTTGGGCGCCGTGCTCGACATCGTCTGCGACCGGGCCTGTTCGGCGGCGCTCGCAGTGGCGCTGGTGGCGCTGCGGCCCGACCTGCTCGTGGTGATGGCGGTGTTCCTGCTCAACTTCATGGTGCTGGACCTGCTGCTGTCGCTGGCGTTCCTGTGCTGGCCGATCGACAGTCCCAACGACTTCCATCGGGTCGACCCGCGGCTGTACCGGTGGAACTGGTCGCCGCCGGCCAAGGCCGCCAACACCGCGGGCGTGCTGCTGGTGGTGGCGATCGGCGGGGGAGCGGCGGGGTTCGTCGTCGCCGTCGGGCTGCTGCTGGTCAAGGTGTGGTCCGCGGGCCGCATGATCGCCCTGCTGGCCCGCTGAGTGAACGCGGTGCCGGACGCGATGACAGCGATGCTGACAGAGCTGCTGACGACGGCGGTGGCGCTGGCCATGGGTCTGGGCTCGGCGCTGGTCTCGCTGCTCAACGCCGAGGCCTACGCGGTGCTCGCGGCGTCCAGGACGGCCGGCCCCGCGGGCGGTGTGCTGCTGATCGTGGCGCTGGCTCTCGGGCAGACCCTCGGCAAGCTGGTGCTGGTCGAGGCCGGACGGCGGGCCCGCACGCCGCGCTTCCTGCGTCACGGCGACCGGACGGCGCGCAGCCGGCGGATCGCGGAGCGGTTGCGCGAGCGCCGCGCCGGCATGCCGTTGGTGCTGGTCTCGGCCTCGGTCGGGGTGCCGCCGTTGGCGGTGGTCAGCGTGGCGGCGGGCATCGCCGGTCAACCTCGTCGAGACTTCGCGGTGGCCGCTCTTACCGGGCGCCTGGTCAGGTTCGCCGTCATCGTCGTCCCGGTCGCGTTCTGGGCCTCCGCATGACCTCCCGCATGTAAGGGTTGTTTTGAATAAAGCCATTACGTCAGGCTGGCGCGCGTGTTCGACCTGACCCCGATGAACATCACCCCGCTGGTCTTCGCGTTGTTGGTGCTGGCCGCACTGTGCGCGGGCTGGATCGATGCCGTGGTCGGCGGCGGTGGGCTGGTACAGCTGCCGGCGTTGATGATCGCCTTCCCGACCGCGGCGCCGGTGCATCTGCTGGCCACCAACAAGCTCTCCTCGATCTGCGGCACCACCACCAGTTCGATCACGTACCTGCGCCGGGTGCGCCCCGATCTGCGGACGGCGTTGCCGCTTGCGGTACTGGCCTTCGCCGGGTCGCTGGCCGGGGCCCTGGTCGCCTCGCACATCCCGCGATCGGCCTTCAACCCGGTGATCCTGGTCGTGCTGATCCTGGTCGGCGCCTACACGCTGCTCAAGCCGTCGATGGGTGAGGCAACCGATCTGCGGTTCAGCGGCACCCGGCACTACGCGTACGCCGGGCTGGCCGGTCTGGGCATCGGTTTCTACGACGGTGCGCTCGGCCCGGGGACCGGCTCGTTCTTCGTCTTCGCGCTGGTGGGGCTGATCGGCTACGGGTTCCTCGAGGCGAGCGCCAAGGCCAAGATCGCCAACTTCGCCACCAACCTGGCGGCCCTGGCGATCTTCGTCCCGCAGGGTGCGCCGTGGTGGGGCCTGGGGCTGGCGATGGGTGCCGCGAACGTGATCGGCGGCTATCTCGGGGCCCGGACGGCGGTCGCCAAGGGCTCCCGGTTCATCCGGGTGGTGTTCGTGCTGGTGGTCAGCGCGTTCGTGATCCGGATCGGCTGGGACACGATCCAGCAGTTCCGCTGAGGTCCGTTGAGGTCCGTTGAGGTCCGTTGAGGCCCGCAGAGCCCGCAGAGACACCGTCCGCGGCCGCCCCGCAGTGCACCGCGAACCGGGGCAAATCTGAAACGCGTCGCCAGGCCCCCCG
>DAIOVT010000090.1:0-10859 GCA_036758885.1 Kineosporiaceae bacterium | reverse complement strand
CAACAGATGGGCGAAGAAGGCCACCACGACCAGGGAGACACCGGTACCGACCGTGGACAGCAGTGCCGCGGGCAGTACCGACTGCCGGATGTTGCGCCAACGGGTGGTCAGACCGCCCTCGGCCAGGATCGCGATCAGGGCGATGTAGCCGACGGCCCCGGCCAGTTCGGCGTCGTTGAAGACGAAGGTCTTGCCCAGCGCCAGGCCGAGCCCGAGATAGACGAGCAGCGAGGGGAATCCGAGTCCCACGCTGAACCGCACCGCGCCGATGGCAACCAGCAACACCGTGCTGGCGACCAGCATCACGTTGCCCAGGTTCTCGACGCTCACGCAAGGATAAAAGGGGGTGCGCGACCGTGTGGCAACCCCGCCACGCCCACCGCGCCCCGGCGGTATCGGCGTCACATCGCCGCTGATCGGCGGAGCCCGGCCCCTGGGGACGACGAGAACCGTTGCCCGAGAACGCCGTTCAGTTCACCCGAAGGCAACGCCGCGGGGTGGCCACCATATGCACCGGGATGTCGTGGGAGTCCACCGGCACCGGCTCCACCGCCGCGTCCAGCACCTCGTCCTCGTGCACCAGGGCGACCACCGGCACGGCCGGCCCGGCCAGCGCCAGGGCCCGGTCGTAGTAACCGGCGCCGTGACCCAGGCGCCGTCCGAGGGTGTCGACGGCGAGCGCGGGGATCAGCAGCACCTCGGCCGCACGCACCGCCTCGACGCCGAGCCGGGCCCCGGCCGGTTCCGGGCCGCCCAGGCCGCCGGAGGGGACGTCGGTCTCCGGGCCGGTGTCCCAGGCCCATTCCAGAATCCCGTTCGGCAGCACGATCGGCATCAGCACCCGTACGCCGTTCTGGCCCAGCAGGGTTCGCAGCGGTGCGGTGCCGACCTCGCCGGCGACCGAGGCGAACAGGGTGAGGCAGGAGGCCCGCTGCACCTCGGGCAGTTCGAGCACGACGGCGGCGAGAGCCTCGGCGTCGGCCGCGTCATGATCCTTCGGGCGGTCCCGTCGGGCGGTCCGGATCCGGCGGCGCAGGGCCACCTTGAGATCGTGGACGCTGGTGTCGGTGACGATGACGCCTCCCCGGTCGCAGGGGTGATGGCCACCATCCTCCGCCGTTACGGCGCCGGGCGCCAATCCGGGCCAGGCCGGGGTGGGGGCCGGGGTGGGGCGAGGTGGTGACGGGAGAAAGAACTCGACGCGCTCTCGAGAATGTCAGAACAGTGCGTAGTTGAGCATTTACACTGAGTTAGATTCGCTGTCGTTGGATTCGCCGTCCGAATCCTTCACTCATGTCTCGACGCTGGGAGATCAGGTGTTCCTGTTGGCCGCCGTGCTCACGGGGCTCGGGATCATCGCCGTCGGCGCCACCCTGGTCGTGGTGTGGCTGCGCGGCGTCCTGGACCGGCTCCGGGCCCAGACCGAGGCGGCGAGCGAGCGGTCGGCCGAACTGCAGCGCCGGTTGCGGGCCAGCGACGACGCCGTGCGGGCCGGTGAGGCCCGGCTGCACGAGATGAGCGACCGTTTCGCCGAGGCGCTGTCCGGCACCCACGACCTGGACACCCTGCTCGGTGCGGTCGCCGAGGCTGCCCGGGTGGCCGCCCGGGCCGATGCCACCGTGGTCTTCCTCGGTGACGCCCGCAGCCTGACCGAACGCATCTGCACGGTGCCCGAGCCGGCTGACGGGCCCTGGGTGGTCGCCGCCCTGGACCAGTTGATCAGTCTCGCCGCGCGGGCCTCGCGGCTCGAGGCGCCCTGCACCGCCGACCTGTCACCGAGGGCGGGCAGCGTGCTGGCGGCGCCGCTGCAGAGCGGCGGGCAGGTGGTCGGGGTACTGGTCGTCGCCCGGCGCGCGGGCTCGGTGGCGATCAGCGGGACGGACGCCGAGATGATCTCCCGGCTGGCCCGGCGCTGCGGCGAGGCGGTCGACGCGGTGCGCGATCACCAGGCGACACAACGGATGTCGGTGACCGACCCGCTCACCGGGGCGGCGAACCTGCGGCACCTGACCTCGAGCCTGAACCGCGAGGTGGAGCGCGCCAGCCGGTTCGGCCGCACCCTGTCGGTGCTGATGCTCGACCTCGACCACTTCAAGAAGGTCAACGACGTGGCCGGGCACGACTTCGGCGACCGGGTGCTCGCCGAGTTCTCCGCCCGGCTGCACGGGTGCCTGCGCGAGGTCGACCTGGTGGCCCGGCGCGGCGGCGAGGAGTTCACCGTGGTGCTGCCCGAGACCGGTGCGGACGGCGCGGCGGCGGTGGCCCAGCGGATCCTCGAGCGGGTGCGCAACCAGCCCTTCACCGACCCCGGCGTCGGCCGCGGCGCCACCCGGATCAGCCGGCGGGTGACCGTCTCGATCGGGGTGGCCACCTATCCCGACCACGCCCGCAGCGCCGCCGAGGTGATGATCGCCGCCGACCGGGCGCTGTACGAGGCCAAACGGCAGGGCCGAGACCGGTTCTGCACGGCCGAGATCCCTGACACCGCAACGGATCCGGTGATCAGGACCGCGGAACGCGGCGGTGCCGAGGTGATCCGGCTGGGTGTCGCGGCGCAGGCCTAGACGACCGCCGTCCGGGCCGGTCGCGGCGTACCCGCATAGAGTTCGCCCGTGGATTCCGTCGAGGAACATCTGGCCCGCTGTCTGGCCGGCGTCGAACTGCTCGCGCCGCGCGAGGTGCCGCTGCCGCAGGCGCACGGCTGCCTACTGGCCGAGGACGTCGTGGCGACCCATGCCCTGCCGCCGTTCGCGAACTCCGCCATGGACGGGTACGCGGTGGTGGTCAACGACCTGGTGCACGCCGCCGCCGACGCCCCGGTCGAGTTGCCCGTGGCCGGCGACGTACCGGCCGGTCCGGGCGAACCGTTACGGCTGCAACCGGGAAGCGTGATCCGGGTGATGACCGGCGCGCCGGTCCCGCTGGGTACCCAGGGGGTGGTGCCGGTGGAATGGACCGACGGTGGCACCAGCACCGTGCGGATCACCCAGGCACCGAGCCCGGGCCAGTTCCTGCGCGAGGCCGGTGAGGACGTCCAGCCCGGCGCCGTGGTGCTGCGCGCGGGGGTGCGGTTGACCGGCCGCCAGCTCGGGCTGCTCGCCGCCGTCGGCCGCGACCGGGTGCTGGTGCATCCCCGGCCCCGGGTCGTGCTGCTGCCCACCGGCAGTGAACTGGTGCCTCCCGGCACCGCCTTGCTGCCCGGTCAGATCCACGACTCCAACGGCTACGCGCTGGCGGCCGCGGCCACCGAGGCCGGCGGGCTCGGGCGGCATGACGGCTTCGTCGGCGACGACGAGGACGACGTGCGCGCCGCGCTGTTGGAGGCGACCCGTGAGGCGGACCTGCTGGTCACCACCGGCGGCGTCTCGGCCGGTGCCTATGACCCGGTGAAAGCTGTTCTCGCCGAACAGTTCTGGTTCGGCAAGGTGGCGATGCAGCCCGGTATGCCGCAGGGCTTCGGCCGGCTCGAGGACCCGACCGGTCGCCCGGTGCCGGTGCTCACCCTGCCCGGTAACCCGGTCTCCTGCCTGGTCTCCTTCGAACTCTTCGGGGCACCCCTGGTCCGGGTGATGTCGGGGCGTCCGGCGGCCGGCCGGCCCACGGTCGAGGCGGTCGCCGAACGCGGCTGGGCCTCGCCCAAGGGCAAGCGGCAGTTCGTCCGGGTGGTGCTGACCCCGCCGGCCGGGCCGGGGGAACGGGCCGGGGTGCGCCCGGTCGGGGCACAGGGCTCGCACCTGATCGCCGACCTGGCCGAGGCCAACGCCCTGGCGATCGTCCCCGAGGACGTCGAGCAGGTACACGCCGCAGACGTGTTGTCCTGCATCGTGCTCGACACCGACCCGGTGCTCGGGTGAGCGCCGCGCCCGGGCGCCGTCCGGGGTTGACGCATGTCGACGCCCGGGGTGAGGCGCGCATGGTCGACGTCTCGGCCAAGTCGGTGACCACCAGAACCGCCACCGCCCGGGGCCGGGTGCTCTGCTCGGCCGAGGTGATCGCGCTGCTGCGCGGCGACGGGGTGCCCAAGGGCGACGCTCTCGCGGTGGCCCGGATCGCCGGCATCCAGGCGGCCAAACGCACCCCCGACCTGGTGCCGCTGGCCCACCCGGTCGCGGTGCACGCCGTGGTGGTCGATCTCGAGGTGGCCGACGACGGGGTCGACATCGAGGCCACGGTGCGCACCGCCGACCGCACCGGGGTCGAGATGGAGGCACTGACCTGTGTGGCGGTGGCCGGTCTCACTCTGATCGACATGATCAAGGCGGTCGACAAGGTGGCCCGGCTGACCGACGTCCGGGCCGTGGCCAAGAGCGGTGGCCGCTCCGGCGACTGGACGGCGCCATGACCGCGCTGCCGTTCACCGCGCGGGTGATCACCGCGTCGAACCGCGCCGCGGCGGGGGTCTACGCCGACCGGGCCGGTCCGATCCTGGCGGAAGGCCTGCGGGAGTTGGGGTTCGAGGTCTCCGGGCCGGTGATCGTGCCGGACGGCGACCCGGTGCGCGAGGCGCTGCGGCAAGCGGTGGACGACGGCTGCGCCGTGGTGCTGACCACCGGTGGCACCGGGCTCACCCCCACCGACCTCACCCCCGAGGCGACCCGCAGTGTGATCGATCGTGAGGTCAGCGGTATCGCCGAAGCCGTTCGCGCGCAAGGGGTCAGCGCCGGTATCGCCGCGGCGTCGCTCTCCCGCGGTCTGGCCGGTCTGGCCGGGACCACCCTGATCGTCAACCTGCCCGGTTCACCCGGCGGCTGCCGTGACGGTCTCGCGGTGCTGCGTCCGATCCTGGTGCATGCCGTCGAGCAGATCCGCGGCGGCGACCACCCGCAGTCCTCCTGACCGCCGCCCGGTCGTGCAGTTCTGCATGATCACGCGGGGTGGGGGAGACACTTCTGCATGATCACGCCGGGGTGGCCCCCGACCCCGCCGTGATCATGCAGAACTGCTTGGTGCTCGTGCTGTCAGGTGCCGGCGCTAGTTGGTCAGCACCAGCGGTTCGGTAGTGGCGCTGAGGTTGCCGGCCTTGTCGTAGGACTGCAGCCGGAAGGTCTGGGTGCCGGCGAGGGTCGGCACGGTCGCCTTCCAGGAGTAGCCGGTCCACTCGACGGTGTCGCCCCGGTAGAGCCGGTAGTAGATCGTTCCGGTGGGCTCGTTGATGCCGGTCCAGCTGATCGTGGTGGTGCCGTTGCCGTTGTCGACGGCCTTGACCTTGGTGGGCTGTCCGGGCGGTGTCGAGTCGGCCTTGCACCAGCGCGAGAGGCCCTCCGAGGCCTGCCAGACACCACCGCGGTTCTTGGTCTCGGTGGTGTCGCCGCCCTCCCAGAGGCAGCCCTCCGAATCGACCGTCAGGGCCCAGGAGCCACGCACGGCCCGGGTCTTCATCTGCGGCAGGAAGGCGTCGAGCTGGCGGCCGGTGACCCGGTCGTAGGCGCCGACGTAGCGCACCGAACCCATGTCGGTGGCCTGCGGCTGCGGGGCGCTGTAGAGGATCGAGCCCTCGTAGTTGTTCGACAGGATGCAGTGGCACGAGGAGTAGACGACGTCACCGTCCGCGGTCGAGGCCTGGAAGTCGCCGCCGGCCCCGACGTCGTTGCGGGTGATGTTGCTGCCGACCAGCTGCATGTTCGAGCGGTCGTAGGTGAAGAACGAGTGCTCCGATCCGCCCAGGTAGAACCGGTCACCGATCTCGATGCCGGTCTGCTGGTAGGCGTTGCTGGCCGAGAACACCGGGGCCTGCAGACCACCGACGGCGGTGGCGGTGGTGCCGGTGCCGACCACGGCGAAGAACCGGGCGGGTGTGGCGCCGTCGTTCATCGCGGTGAAGAACCCGCCGAAGTAGACCCGGTCGCCGGCCTTGGAGGCCTCCACGAAGATCGGGGTGCCGTTGAACGCCGGGTTCCACTTGGAGTCGGGCTGACCGTTGGCGACCTTCATCCGGACGCCGCGCTTGGCGTAGACGAAGCCGCTGGTGCCGCCGGAGACGTGGGTGAAGACGCCGCTGGCGTAGAGCCAGTCACCGCTCACCGACAGGCCGGTGACGGTGCCTCCGACGGTTCCCGAGCTGGCCCGCTGCTCGAGCTTGCTCGGCCAGGAGGACACGATCTCGCCGGTGTTCGGGTCGAGCACGACCAGGCCGGCACGGGCCACCCCGTTGACGGTGGTGAACTCGCCGCCGACGGCGATGTCACCGTTCGGCAGCTTGGCGATCGCATTGACCTTGCCGTTCAGCTTCGGCGTGAAATCGCTGATGTACTCGCCGGTCTTGACGTCGAAGGCCGCCAGATAGCTCTGCGGCACAGAGGTTTTGGTGGTGTAGCGGTTGACCCGGGCGAAGTTGCCGCCGACGAACATCCGCTGCCCGGCCTGAGCCAGCGCCCGGACCTCGGTGTCGCGTTCGGTGCTGAACCCGTTGGCCAGCCCGGCGACCCCCGCCGGCTGCGACTCGGCGACGTTGTCGGCGACCGCACGCCTGGCGCTCGCCGGCGCGCCGTTCGCCAGGCTGTCGAAGGTCAGGTCGTTCCAGCGGACGGTGGGCCGGATGAACACCTGGGCGAACGGGATCGCGTTACCGCCGCCGGTCGGGGACCACAGGTAGCCGGTGGAGTTCGCGGCGCCCTTGATCGTGCTGCCGAAACCGAACCCGGGCAGGGAGGTGTTCACGCTGCCCTTGGTCGTCACGATCACGTTGGTGGCGTTGCCGGTCCCGGCCGTGCCGGTGGTTCCGCCGGAGTAGACGAGGCCGCCGACATTGGCCGCGCGCAGCGACCAGCCGCCGTTCAGCACCCAGCTCCACGAGTTCATCGTGTTCGGGTACATCCGCGACTCCTGCCAGGTGGTGCCGGCGGCGTTGGTCGCCCGGCGCACCCTGATCCCGTCGGCCAGCGACTTGACCGCGCCACCGTTCAGCAGACCGTTGACGGTGTCGGCGTCCAGGTGCCGTGGGTCGAACGCCGCGGTGCCGGTGAGCGTCGCGGACACGTCGGAGGTCTTGCCCTGGCCCTGGTTCAGGAACGACCAGCCCTGCCGGCCGCGGCCGATCAGCACCCAGCCGCCGCCGTCCGTGGTCATGTCGCAGTAGAACTGCTGCGGTACGCCCAGGCCGGGCGTGTACAGCCAGTAGAGGCCACTGCCCGCGGCCGGGTTGGTCGCCTTGACGTCCCAGCACGAGGCGAGCGCGGTGCCCATGGTCAGGCCGTCCCGCGCCGGGGCCGGCACGGTGGTCGCGCTGACCGCGGACGCGGTGACTGCGGACGGCGCGGTGACTACGGACGGCGCCTGCGCCGGCGAGGCGGCAGACGCGCTCTGCGCGGTGAGCGTCGCCGACGTGGCGGCGGTGGCCAGGGCCACGGTGGCCACCAGCACCGATCGCATCGTCCGGCCGCCGCGGCGGAATCCGTTCCGGGAGGTCCCGCGGTGCTGCTGTTGTGCGCTGCGCATCAGTTCGTATCCGTCCTTCGCTACCCCGGGTGAAGAATCAGGGCTTGGGGATTACTGAGGGTGAGATCCCGTGATTGAAGGTACGACCGGATCCACGCCGACGACAGCGGAGCGCAACGAGTTCAGTCGCAAGCAGTAGTCGGCCAGATGCGGATTGCATCGACCGAGTGAGGTGTCCGCCCCCGCCACGACGATCGGTGGTGCAAGACTGCTGGCGGATGATGGCTGTCACTGCTGAGATGTGGCGCGATCATGTGATCCGCTGTTGTGGGTCTCGCTGGGAGGAGATGGTCGGCCGGTGGACAGGCCCGGGTTCGTTCGGCGCTCCTGGCCGATCACCCTGGAGGCCGGTCCGATCAGGCTGCGGCCGCTACGGCTGCGTGACGGCCGGGCCTGGCGATCGGTACGCACGGCGAACGCCGCCTGGCTGGCGCCCTGGGAGGCGACGCCTCCGGTGCCGAGCGAGCCGGCCCCGCGGTTCGGTCAGATGGTGCGCCGGTTCAGCCAGGAGGCCCGGGCCGGGCGGATGTTGCCGTTCGTCATCGACTACCAGGGCCGGCTGGCCGGTCAGATCAACGTCGCCGGCATCACCTGGGGCTCCCTGCGGTCGGCGAGCATCGGCTACTGGGTCGACCAGGACCTGGCCGGCCGGGGCATCGTGCCGACCGCGGTCGCGCTGGTCAGCGACTACTGCTTCTTCGAGGTGGGGCTGCACCGGGTGGAGCTCAACATCCGCCCGGAGAACCAGCCGAGCCTGCGGGTGGCGCACAAGCTGGGATTCCGGCCCGAGGGCATCCGGAAGCGCTTCCTGCACATCGACGGGGACTGGCGCGATCACGCCTCGTTCGCGCTGAATCGTGAGGAGGTGCCCGGTGGTCTGCTGGCCCGATGGGTGTCGGTGAGTGCGGATCTGTCCCCCGGGCTCGGCCTCACTTCTCCGGCGGCCACGAAGGGTGCGCCACAACAGTCACACCAGTCACAGAAGGGCTCAGCCGCGACACACCGATGACGATGCGTGAGCCGATCACCACCGGCCCTTAACGTTGCGTATTGTGCAGCCCACTTCCCTTGTCTTCGTCGCGATCATCGCGGGCTGGATCGCGTATTTGCTCCCGCGATGGGTGGCTCGGCGTGACGCATTGGGGCTGTCCCGCGCCGAGGACCGTGACTCCGAGCAGTTGCGCGTCCTGCCTCGCCGCGACCGCACACCGATCACGTCCGGCCGCGCCTCCGCGCACTCCACGCGGTCCAGTGGCCCGCTGTCGGCGCGCCCGGTCCGGACGGCGCACGCCGCGCCGTCCTCGTCTGCTTCGGTGATCACCACCCGGAACGGTCCCGGACTGCTGCACACCCCGGCCGACCCGCGGGCCCGGCGCCTGGCCGCGAGCCGCCGCGCCGGCGTGCTGATCACCCTTCTGGTCTTCACGCTGACCTCCTGGGCCGTGGTGGCGTTGCCCTCGGTGCCCTGGTGGGCCGCGCTGCCGGCGACGGCGTTGCTGATCGCCGACGTCACCGCGCTGGTGCTCTCGGCACGGGCGCGCGCATCGCATCGGCGTGCCGCCGCCCGGCGCTCGGCGACCCTGATCATGCAGAGCGCCGTCCGGGCCGGGGAGCGGGGCAGCGACCGCCCGGCCGGCCGGGACGCCCGGCCGAGCGTTCACACCGGTGCGGCCATGACCGGGGCGCGGGACGCCGGACCCTCCCGGGCCCGCGGCATGGACGCCGTCCTCGATCTCGACCGGCTCTCCGGTGAGACCGCGCCCAGCGCGAGCGAGCGCACCGAGTCGGCCGACACCTGGACGCCGGTGCCGGTTCCGGTGCCGACCTACCTGCTCAAGCCGGTCGTGCCGCGGCCCGAGCCGGTCGTCGAGGACGACGTCGCCCCGCCGGCCGCCGACTCCGCCGAGACCAAGGACTCGGTGCCCGCCGAGCCGAAACTGGCCCTGGCGCCCGCCCCGGAGCGGACCCGCCCCTGGGAGACCGAGCACACCTGGGCCGACGACATCGACCTGTTCCTGGCCCGTCGCCGGGCCGTCAACGGCTGACCGGCGCCCACCCCTCGAGAGAGGCGGACGCCGGCCGGTCGTGGTGCTTGCTGTCGGTTGCGTGCAGCCGGCTACTCGAGCCGCTCGCGTTCGGATGGTTCGGCGGCCTCGTGCGGGGCGCGCCGGGCGTGGGAGACGGCCTCGCGTACCGAACTGCGCAGCGTTGCCGTATCCGGCTCTGCGCGAAGGGCTTTCATCAGCGAGACGCACAACCCGATCAGCACCAGCATGAACGGCCCGGCCACGATGATCACCAGCGTTTGCAGCGCTGCCAGACCTTTGCCCTCGTCGGCGGAGAGCAGCAGCACCGCCGCGACGGCGCCGGTCGCCACACCCCAGAACACGGTGACCATGCGGTTGGGTTCTTCGTTGCCGTTCTCGCTGAGCATGCCCATCACGATCGAGGCGCTGTCCGCCCCGGTCACGAAGAAGATCGCGATCAGGACGACGGCGAGCAACACCGTGACCGCCGATATCGGATATTCGCGCAGGGTGAAGAACAGCGCGTTCTCGATGCCGTTCTCCAACTGGCCCTTCATGTCGACGCCGCGGTTCAGGGCCAGGTCGAAGGCCGAGCCGCCGAGCACGGCGAACCAGACGAACGAGACCAGGCTCGGCACCAGGATCACGCAGACCACGAACTCACGGATCGTGCGGCCCTTCGAGATGCGGGCGATGAACATGCCGACGAAGGGCGTCCACGAGATCCACCAGGCCCAGTAGAAGATCGTCCAGGCGTTGATCCAGTCGGTGCCGCCGAACACCCCGGTGCGGAAGCTCATCGCGGGCAGCGCGGTCAGGTAGGTGCCGAGCGATGAGGTGAAGGTGCTCAGGATGAACACCGTCGGCCCGACCACGAACAGGAACAGCGCCAGCAGAGCCGCCGCCACCGCGTTCGCGTTGGACAGCCACTTGATGCCCTTCTCGACACCGCTCACCGCCGAGAGCACGAAACAGACGGTGAGGACGGCGATCACCGCGACCGCGGCGACCTTGCTGTCGGTGCCACCGCCGAACACCTCGGCCAGTCCGCCGGTGATCTGCAGGGCGCCGAGGCCGAGCGAGGTGGCCGAGCCGAACAGGGTCGCGAAGATCGCCACCACGTCGATGGTCTTGCCGGCCGGGCCGTTGGCGCGCCGTCCGATCAGCGGGTAGAAGCCCGCCGAGATCAGGTTGCCGCGGCCCTGCCGGTAGGCGAAGTAGGCGATGGCGAGTCCGATCACCGCGTACATCGCCCAGGGGTGGAACCCCCAGTGGAAGAACGTGTACTGCATCGCCATCTGGGCGGCGGCGCCGGTGCCGCCCTCGACGCCGGCGATCGGCGGCGTGAACAGGTGGGTCAGCGGTTCGCCGACGCCGTAGAACATCAGCCCGATACCC
>DAIOVT010000089.1:0-10880 GCA_036758885.1 Kineosporiaceae bacterium | reverse complement strand
GACGCGCCAGAGCACGTGGGTGACGCCGTCGTCGTCGGTCAGCTCGACCAGCGGCGGACGCTCGGTGATCGCGGCACAGATCTCGACGACCGGCTTGAACGCGGACTCACCCGGGGCGGCGAGCAGGAACACGGGCTCGTCGTGGGCGCTGAGCCCGACGATGTGGTTGACCCGGTCGTTCTCCTTGTCCGGGCGGGTCTGCTCGTGGGTCTTGATCACGCCACTGGTGTAGTCGGAGACCGCGGCACAGCCGACCAGCCCGGTCTGCACCTGATCGCCGCGGATCTGCTGGTAGACCGAGTACGACTCGGTCGGGTCGAGGGTGAGCACCCCGCGGGCGACGAAGTTGTTCAGCGCGGTGCGTCCGGCGGCGTGCACCTGCTCGCTGTCGGTGGGGACGCCGTCCGGCAGGTTGATCTCGGGCCGGTTGATGTGCAGAAAGCTGTCCGGGTTCCCGGCCACCAGGGCCCGGGCCTCGGCCGTGTCGACGACGTCGTACGGCGGGGCGGCCACTCGTGCGGCGAGGTCGACTCGTGGACGCAGTGCTCTGAAGGGACGCAGATCCGCCATGGGCACATCCTGACCTACCGCGCGGGTGCCGTGCTGCCCGACGACCGCTCCCGGTGGTGCCGTCGACGTGTCGCAGGGCACATCCGGATGTCCGTTCCGGGCGTAGCCTGCGCGAATGACGACCTGGGTGGCGCTGTTGCGCGGCGTGAACGTCAACGGCATAACGGTGCGTTCGGCCGATCTGGCGAAGCTCTTCCGGGACTGCGGGTTCGAGGCCGTGAAGACCGTGCTGGCCAGTGGCAACGTCCGGTTCGAGAGCCCTGAGCCGGAAGCCGGCCGGGCGCAGCTGAAGAGCCGGATCGAGACGGCGCTGCGCGAGCGGTTCGGCTACGAGGCCTGGATCGTGCTGGTCACCATGGAGCAGCTGCGGACGGCGATCGAGCAGTCCCCCTTCGAGCTGCTGGACGACGCCCGGCACCCCTACATGATCTTCTGTGTGGACGACGCCACCCGGGCCGAACTGCTCGAGGCCGTGGCCACGCTGGATGCCGGGACCGACCCGACGTCGCCGGCCCCCGGGGGCGTGTACTGGAACCCCGCCAAGGGGTCGTCCACCGACACCCCGTTCGCCAAGATCCTGGGCAGGGCGACCTACCGGTCCCGGACCACCACCCGCACCGTGCGCACCCTGGTCAAGCTGGTCCCGTGACCCTTCCCGTGATTCAGGAGCCGGTGTGGGTGATCGCCGGGCCACCCGGGTCGGGCAAGTCGACCGTGGCGGCCGAGCTGATCCGGCTGCTCTCGCCGGGGCCTGCCCGGCTCGACAAGGACACCCTGTTCGGCGGTTTCGTCGAAGCGATGCTGGCCGCCTACGGCCGCGACTTCGGTGAGCGCGAGGGCAGCTGGTACGACGAGCACATCAAGGTGCACGAGTACGCCGCGCTCACCGCCGCCGCGCGGCAGATCCGTTGCGGCGCACCGGTTCTGCTGGACGCGCCGTTCACTAGTCAGATCTCGGACGCCGCCCGCTGGGCCGACTGGGTGCAGGCCCTCGGCGGTGAACCGGTGTACCTGGTCTGGGTGCGCTGCGACGCCAACACGTTGCGGCGCAGGCTGATCGAGCGTGGTGAACCCCGTGACGCCGGCAAGCTCGCCGACTTCGGCGCCTTCGCCGAGCGGATCAGGCTGGGCATCGCGCCCGCCGTGCCGCATCTCGAGATCGACAACCGGGACGGCGCCCCGCCGCTCAGCGATCAGCTACCGGCGATGCTCAGCTGACGGACGCGTTCAGCTGACGGACGGGTTCAGCTGACGGGCAGGTTCAGTTCGGTGCGCAGTTCGGCCGGGTCCATGTCGGGGTGCGGCTCGGTCAGGTAGACCTCCCAGAACGCCTCACCCGGGGTGAGGCCCTGCTCCTGCACCCAGGTCATCAGGTTCTGCCAGGCCCCGGCCAGTCCGTCGAACGACCCCGTGTGGACGACGCGGGCCAGCCGCCCGCCGGGCAGCGCGGAGGGGCTGACGGTGCCGACGGGGGTCACCGGGACGGCGGTCGGGAAGCCGAGTTCCAGGTCGACGGTCTCGGTGGGGATGGAGCGGTACAGCGCGTAGGCGGCACCGGTGGGCGCCACACCCTGCGCGGCGAGCACCTGGCCGAGCAGGGGGTAGGAGCCGTCGAAGAACTGGGTGAGTTGGCTCATCGCCACCGTGTCACGGATCGCGGCGGTGACCTGTTCGGTCGCCTCGACCAGTTCGGGGACCGGGTGTTCGGACATCCGTCGTTCCTTCCTCGGGATTCAGGTTCCTGCATCCAGCAGAGCGTTTCCGTTGTGCCACAACACTTTTGCCAGCCACTCATCGCCGAGGCCGAGACGGGCCAGGGCCTGCAACTGGTGCGCGTAAGGGTAGGGGATGTTCGGGAAGTCGCTGCCCAGCACGATCTTGCCGGCCAGCCCCGGCAGCCGGGTCAGGTAGTCGGCCGGCATCGGTGCGAAGGTGTTGGTGAAGTCGGTGCCGGCCATGGTGGTGTCCAGGAAGACCCCGGGTACTGCTCGGCCAGGTCGGCGAAGCCGTGGTACTCGGTCATGCCCATGTGTGCGATCACCAGAGTGAGGTCGGGGCGCTCCGCCAGCACCCGGGCCACCGGGGCGGGGCCGGTGAACTCGCCGGGCAGCGGGGCGGACCCGGCGTGCAGCACCACCGGTATTCGCCTGTCCGCCAACAGGTTCCAGACGGCGTCCAGGTGCGGATCGGTGGGGCTGTAGCGGCCGACCTGGACGTGCGCCTTGAACAGCACCGCACCGGCGTCGGCGGCCTCGGCGACGTACTCGGCGGCGCCGGGTTCGGGGTAGAACGTCGCGCAGTGCAGTACGTCGCTGTGCCGGCCGGCGAACTCGCGGTTCCAGTCGTTGAGCCAGCGGGCCATCCCGGGCCGGTGCGGATAGGTGAGCGCGGGGATCCGGCGCACGCCGAAGCCACGGATCAGGTCCAGCCGGGTCTGCTCGTCGTAGCGGTAGTGCACCGGCCACGGGCGGCCGTAGTTCTGTGCGGCGGCGTCGAAATAGGCCCATACCTTGCGCAGCACCTGCTCCGGCAGGAAGTGCACATGGATGTCGGCCAGCCCCGGTACGCCGAGCGCCTCGAGGAAGGCCGGGATCTGCTCGTCGGTCACCGGCCCCGGAGTGGTTGCTGCTGGATCCTTCGCCGCGGCGCTCATGGTTGCGGCGGGGGCCCGGGCGGGCCGGCCGGGGGTTGATGGTTCTGGTCGGGGTGTGCCTGCTGCTGCCCGTGCGGTGCCGGTGGGTGACCCGGCTGGTTCGGGAAGGGCTGGTTCTGGTCCGGCTGTGCCCAGCCGGACTGCTGCGGGTACGGCGCCTGCGGGTACTGCTGCGGTGGGTACTGCGGTTGCGGGCTCTGCTGCGGCGGGTACTGACCCTGCGGTGGGTACTGACCCTGTGGGTAGCCGCCCCGCTGGTGGTTCCCCTGCTGGTGGTTCCCCTGTTGATAGCTCCCCTGTTGGTAGCCGTCCTGCGGGTGACCGGTCTGGACGTAGCTGCTCTGCGGGTAGCCACCCTGCGCCGGGCTGCCCGGTGGGTAGCCGTTCTGCGGGTAGCCGCCGCCCTGCGGGTAGCCACCGGCCGGGAAGGCGCCCGAGGGCTGCGGCCGCCCGCCCGGTCCGCCACGGCCGCGCCGGATGAGCGCCCAGACGCCGCCGCCGATCAGGGCCGCCACCAGCACCAGGCCGCCGATGTAGCCGCTGCTCTTGGCGGTGTCGGCGAAGGCGGAGGGCTTGGCCGGTTCGGCCGGAGCGGTGTTCTTCTCAGCGGCCTGGTCGCGGAACTTGGTGGCGTAAGGGTGGTCGGGGTAGAGCGAGAGCACCTTGTCGAGCTGCGTCTGCGCCTCGGCGTGGTTGCCGGCGTCCAGTGCTGCGAGCCCGGCCAGGTACGCGGTGGTGGTCTCGCCCTGTTCCGGCTTGACACCGGCGTCGTCCATCGCGGCGACGACGTCGGGGGTGCGCAGCACGAAGGCCTCGCCCTCGACCAGCTGCCCGGTGTCGGGGTCGGGGACTCCGGCGATCAGGATGCCGACCACCTGTCCCGCGTCGTTGAGCACCGGGCCGCCGGAGTTGCCGTGATACGCGGGTGCCTGGGTCTGGATGTAGTCGACGCTCGACTTGGTGCTGCGGAAGGCACTCAACGGCCCGGTGGTGAACGATGGCTCGCGGCGGGACTTGTCGGACAGACCCGTTGCGGCGCCGATGGTTCCGGGGAAGCCGTTGATGTAGAGGGTGTCGCCGACCTGGGCGTCGGTGCCGTCGTCCATGGCCAGTGCGGGCGCGTTGTCGACACCCTCGATCTGCAGCACGGCGACGTCCTTGCCCGGGTAGGGGGCGCCCTTGGAGAGCACCTTGGCGGGCACCGACTTGAGGTCGCGCACGCCGTCGGTGCTGCCGGCGGCCAGTTCGACGCTGGGCGTCACCGTGTAGTCGGCCAGCTCGGCATGCCCGATGAACCAGTTCTGCGAGAGCCGGGTGATGTCCTTCTTCATGGCGTCGTCGAGCGAGACGCTGGAGCCGATGTTCCGCACCGACGCGGCGACGTCGGCGGCGATCAGGTTCTTCATCGCCTGGGCGACGAAACTGTCGCGGACCCGTTCGCGGTCGTCGTCGACGCAGTGCGCCGCGGTGACCAGCACGCCGCCCGGGGCGGCGAACCACCCCGTGCAGGTGGCGGTGACGTTGATCGTGCTGGTCCGGATCGCGCCCGGCTTGTAGTACGTGTTGACGCTGTCGGCCTGGATGCGAATCCACTCGCGATTGATCGACTGGTTGTCGGATCCGAGCTTGCCGCTGCGCTGATCGGCCCACAGCTTCTGCTTGAGCCGGTTCAGGGTGTTCGTGTTCGCGGTCGGCAACGGCACCTCGTAGGTGGTGCGGTAGGCGATCTCGACCAGTTGCACGGCCGCCGTCGAGACGGCGGCGATCCGGTTGCCCGGCAGAGGTTTGGATTCCGCGGCGGCGGTGCTCGGCAGCAGCCCCCCAGCTGCTGCGACGAGGCCCGCCGCGGAGACGGCGGCCGCGCGTACGAGGCCCCGCCGGTTCATGTGTGGATGCACTGGATCCCCCCGATTTGGTGACGTACCTGGCCAATCATCACGGTCACCACCGACAACAACAAGAAAGAGCAGGTGAAGCCACTCCTTCGGCGTTCCGTCGCAGTCCTGCCGATGGTGCGGTGGGGGGCCGGGGACGTGCCGGGGGATGTGCGGGGACGGGCCCGGGGTGACGAGCGACCGGGTCAGCCGAGGACGCCGTCCACCAACTCCTTGGCCGCCGCCTGCACCTCGGCCAGGTGCTCGGGCCCCTTGAACGACTCGGCGTAGATCTTGTAGACGTCCTCGGTGCCCGAGGGCCGGGCGGCGAACCAGGACGACGACGTGCACACCTTGAGTCCGCCGACCGCGGCCCCGTTGCCCGGCGCCTCGGTGAGCTTCTCGGTGATCTTCTCGCCGGCCAGTTCGGTCGCGGTGACCTGGTCGGCGGAGAGTTTGCCCAGCACCGCCTTCTGCTCTCGGGTCGCCGGTGCGTCGATCCGCGCGTAGGCGGGTTCACCGTGCTCGGCGGTCAGCCCGGCGTAGTGCTCGCTCGGCGACTTGCCGGTGACCGCGAGGATCTCGGAGGCCAGCAGGGCGAGCAGGATGCCGTCCTTGTCTGTCGTCCACACCGTGCCGTCGTGGCGCAGGAACGAGGCGCCGGCGCTCTCCTCGCCGCCGAAGCCGATCTCACCGGTGAGCAGTCCGGGCACGAACCACTTGAACCCGACCGGCACCTCGACCAGGCGCCGTCCGAGGCTCTCGGCGACCTTGTCGATCATGGACGACGAGACCAGGGTCTTGCCGATCGCGGTCTCCCCGCCCCAGTTCGGGCGGTTGCCGAACAGGTACTGGATCGCCACGGCCAGGTAGTGGTTCGGGTTCATCAGGCCGGCGTCGGGGGTGACGATGCCGTGCCGGTCGGAGTCGGCGTCGTTGCCGGTGGCGATCTGGAACGCGTCCTTGTTGGTGATCAACGAGGCCATCGCGAACGGGGAGGAGCAGTCCATGCGGATCTTGCCGTCCCAGTCCAGCGTCATGAACCGCCAGGTGGCGTCGACCAGCGGGTTGACCACGGTGAGGTCGAGCTTGTGCCGGGTGGCGATCTCGCCCCAGTAGTCGACCGCCGCCCCGCCCAGCGGGTCGGCGCCGATCCGGATGCCGGCCTCACGGATCGCGTCGAGATTGAGCACCGAGGGCAGGTCGTCGATGTAGGTGCCGGTGAAGTCGTACTTGTGCGTGGTGTCGGCGGCCAGCGCCTGACTCAGCGGAACGCGGACGACGCCCTCGAGCCGGGCGGCGATCAGGTCGTTCGCCCGGTTCTCGATCCACTTCGTGGCGTCGGTGTCGGCCGGGCCGCCGTGCGGCGGGTTGTACTTGAAGCCGCCGTCGGCGGGTGGGTTGTGCGACGGGGTGACCACGATGCCGTCGGCCCGCCCGGCCTCGGTACCGCCGTCGGGGGTGGCGAAGCGCGAGTTGTACTTGAGGATCGCGTGCGAGACCGCGGGGGTCGGGGTGTAGCGGCCCCGATCGTCGATCATCACCGTGACCTCGTTGCCGGCCAGCACCTCGAGCGCCGAGGACCAGGCCGGTTCGGAGAGCCCGTGCGTGTCGCGGCCGATGAACAGCGGCCCGCCGATGCCCTGGGCCTTGCGGTAGTCGCAGATCGCCTGGGTGGTGGCGACGATGTGGGCCTCGTTGAAGGCGGCGTTCAGACTGGAACCACGATGTCCCGATGTGCCGAAGGCCACACGTTGGCCCGGGTCCTCCAGATCGGGCCACAGCGTGTAGTACGCGGTCACCAGATGGGCGAGATCGACAAGGTCGGCCGGCAGGGCCGTCTGCCCGGCGCGTTCGTGAGCCATGGCGCTACCTCTCGGATGTCGTCTTGCGTGCGTACCAACTGCCCCCCGATGCCGGGCTGCCTGCCGAGGCTATCCGCCAGTCCCGACACAAAGCAGCATGTCGAGCGCTACGAGTAACCGTCGGGCGGGGCGCGGTGGGGCCCTAGAGTTTCGCGGGTGTCCTCCGAGTTGCGCAGGGTGCGAGCGACCGCGTACCTGACTCCGTTGCGTGAGGGTGGTTCGCTGCCCGGACTGGTCGAGGCGAGCGACGACGGCATGTACGTGGTGAAGTTCCGCGGCGCCGGGCAGGGCGCCGCGGCGCTGGTCGCCGAGGTGATCGTCGGGGAGCTCGGACGCCGGCTCGGGGTGCGGGTGCCCGAGCTCGTGGTGGTCGAGCTGGACGACCGGATCGCCCCGCGCGAACCCGACGAAGAGGTGCAGGACCTGCTCCGGGTCAGCGCCGGCGACAACCTCGGGCTCGACTTCCTGCCCGGCTCGATCGGCTACGACGGCATGCACTGGACGCCTCCGGCGGCCGAGGCCGCACGGCTCCTCTGGCTCGACGCCTTCACCGCCAACGTCGACCGCACCTGGCGCAACCCGAACCTGCTGATCTGGCACCGTCAGCTCTGGGCGATCGACCACGGTGGCGCCCTGGTCTTCCAGCACTCCTGGCCCGATCCCGCGGTCTGGGCCACGCGGCGCTACGACCTCGGCCAGCACGTGCTGCTGCCGGTCGCCCGGCGGATCGGTGCGCAGGCCTGGCGGGCCCTGGACGCCGAGCTCAGCGCCGTCCTCGAGGATGCCGGTCACCAGGTGCTGCGCGACGTCCTCGAACTGGTGCCGGGCGACTGGCTGCTGCAGATGAACGCGGCCCTCTCGGACGCCCAGGCCCGGCAGGCCGCCGGCGAACCGGCCCGCACGCCGGAGCAATGGCGGGAGCGCTACCTGAACCAGTTCCGGTTGCGGCTGTCCGGCGAAAGGCCTTGGCAGCAAGGGCTTGTCGAATGAGCGAGCCGTTCGAGTACGCGCTGCTGCGGGCGGTGCCGCGCGCCGATCGGGGCGAGTGCATCAACGTCGGGGTACTGCTCTACTGCCAGGCGGCGAGCTTTCTCGGGCTGGCCGCCGAGGTGGACGCCGAACGGCTGCGCGGGCTCGACCCGCACGCCGATCTCGACGCGGTGGTCGCGGCCGTGGACGGCGTCCGCCAGGTCTGCGCGGACGCGTCCTGGCCGGTGCGCGAACGGTTCGGCTGGCTGACCGCGCCGCGCAGCACGGTGCTGCGCACCTCGCCGGTGCACTGCGGGGTGACCGATGACCCGGCCGCGACCATGCAGCGGCTCTTCGCCCGGCTGGTGCTGCCACCCCGCTAGTACTGCTACCCCGCTAGCCCGGGCGGCCCGAGCAGTTCTGCATGATCACGGTGGGGCTTGTGTCCGTGGTGATCATGCAGAAGTGTTCGCGTTCGCCGAGCCGTCGGCCAGCTCCCGTTGCAGCACCGCGGCACCGGTGGCGGCGTCGTCCACGGTGACCGCGAAGGTCGAGCCGTTGCGCAGCTTCACCCGCAGGCCCTCGCCCGAGCGCAGCACCACCGCGGCCCGGTCGAACAGCCGCAGGCTGCCGCGGTACCCCCAGCCGCCCCACTGGCCCGGGTCGATGTCGATCGCGTCGACCGAAGCCATGTCGCGCACCGGGATCACGGTGCGCGGCCAGGCCCACCAGCCGTAGCTGACGGTCAGCCCGCGCTGGTCGGCGGAGACGCCGATCCGGCTCAGACCGGCGATGATCAGCCCGCCGAGGGCCGCCATCACGATCGCGACGGCCCCCTCGCCCAGCACCGCCAGCACCACCCCGACAGCGACGACGGCCAGGCCGACCAGGACGAACAACCTGGTGCTCATGCTGCGATGCCACATCAGCACGTCCTGTGGGCCGGCGCCGAGCTCGGGGGAGCGCAGCACGGTGCTCAGTGGATCCCGGGCCGGCGCGGTGCGGCCCGCGAGCGCGGCCACGGCGCCGAACAGCATGGCCGAGCCGATCACGGCGACCAGCTGCAGCGGGGTCGGGCCCGGGGTGGTCAGCGGGTCGGGGCTGTTCCGGGCGAGGTGCACCGTGAGTGCGGTCGACCCGCCGATCGCGCCGCCGACGAAGCCGGCCAGCCCGGTCAGGGTGGGCCAGAATCCGCGCACACGCGGGGTGCGGGCCAGCATCGCGGTGACCAGCACCGCGACACAGACCACGGCGACGGAGATCGAGAGCAGCAGCAACCCGGTCGCGGAGCTCCAGCCGTTCGCGCGGTTGTCGCCGCCCCAGTGCGTGGCCATCCGTTGCGGGAGTGACCCGCCCCGGAGCGGGGAGAGCGCTTCGGCCGCGAGGACCACGGCCACCAGCGCCAGGACGATTCTGGCGATGGAGCGGTTCATAGCTGTGCCTCCAGAAGAGTGCGGATCTCCGCGTCGTGCAGACCGGCCCGCCGCGCCTCGTGCACCAGGGAGCGGGCCAGTTCGCTGAGCTGGACCCGTTCGGTGGCCTCCGCGGTGACCACGACGCCGCGGCTACGGCGCATCTCCACCAGTTGCTCGTCGCGGAGCGTCTGATACGCGCGCAGCACCGTGTGCATGTTCACCCCGAGCCCGGACGCGAGGTCGCGAGCGGTCGGCAGGCGTTCGCCCGCCGACACCGTTCCCTCGGCCAGGGCCCTGCGCAGCTGACCGGCGATCTGCTCGTAGAGCGGAGCATCGGAGGCGGGGTCGAGCCTGATCAACACATGTTCTAGTATTCATAGAACAAGCAAGAAGCGCAAGGGTCTCGCGCTCACTCCGGGGCGACTCCCGAGGTCATCCGGTGCGGCAGAAGCAGGACGAGGCGATCGGGACGTCGGCCAGCGCGAGCGCCAGGGTCAGTTGCGGTCTCAGCAGCCGGGCCTCGCCGTCCCGGCCGAGCCGGGTCAGGCACTCGTGCAGCCCGTGCAGGCTCCAGACGTTGTTCGGGTGCTGCGACGAGCGGGGCAGGGTGTCGTCCAGGCCCAGATCGGCTCGGTAGACCGCCTCGGCCTCGGCGATGCGTCCCTGTTCGAGCAGCAGCGCACCGAGTGCGTGCCGGGTCGGCTGCATCCAGCCCCAGGGCTCGTCGTAGGGCAGGGCGTCGTCGAGCTCCACCGCCCGGCGCAGGTGCGCGAAGGCTTCCTCGTGATCGCCTGCGCGGTAGGCGATCTCGCCATCCAGCATTGCCGAGGCCACCGCAAGAATGTCGTGGCAGGTGTTGTTGAACAAGGTGCGTGACTGCGGAACTCGCTGCAGCGCAGCGTGAAACGCCTCGCGCTGCTCCAGGGCGGGCTCCACCCTGCCGGTCGCGGCGAAGGCGATCCCCTTGGCGTAATGGGCCATTGCCGTGCTCACGCAGTACAGCTCGGCGTCATCGGGCAGCGGTGCGTCGATGATCTCGGTCCAGCGCCCGAACCTGATGTCCACATGGACGCCCATCGCCAGGAAGCCCTCGAGCCAGTCGGCCATCGGTGGGCTGGGCACCCGCAACAGCTCCGGTGGGATCGATGCCTCGAGCCGGGCGACGGCGTCCAGCGCGTCCTGCTGCCGGCCCAGGAACATCGCGCCGTAGATGACGAAGTGGTGATCGTGGGAACGGTAGAGGGTGTAGAAGTTCATCGGCCCGCGTCGGTCCAGGAACTTCTGGTCGGCCTCGACCGCGGCCAGGTTCGAGGTGATCACCCGTCGGTAGTCGCCGATCAGCACGTCGAGGTGGGTCGGCATGTGTCGCAGATGCCCGGCGTCGGGCACCAGGTCGCGCAGCCGGTCGGCGGCGAGCAGAGCCTGCTCGGGGGTGGTGGACATCTCCATCAGGTGGACATAGAGATGCAGCAACCCGGGGTGCCGGCGCCCTTCGCGCGACGACATCGCTTGGTCCAGAACGGCTTTCGCCTCC
>DAIOVT010000088.1:0-10885 GCA_036758885.1 Kineosporiaceae bacterium | reverse complement strand
CGCGTGCGGTTCTGCATGATCACCACGGGGTGCGCGTGCGGTTCTGCATGATCACGGCTGGGTGCTGGGTGTGCGCGGTTCGGTGTGCGGGTAGGCGGTTCTGCATGATCACGCTCAACCACCCGTGATCATGCAGAACTGCACGCGCCGGTGAGCACAACCCCCCACACCCACCCGCGGTGATCATGCAGAACTGCACACACCGTGAGCACTCACCCCGCCCCCCACCCCCGCGGTGGTCATACAGAACTGCTTGGGCGGGTCAGCCCATGGTCTTCTGGCCGTCCAGCGCCTCGCGGATGATGTCGGCGTGGCCGGCGTGCTGGCTGGTCTCGGCGATCACGTGCAGCAGGGTGCGGCGGGCGGTCCAGCGGGTGCCGGACTCGAACCAGGGAGCATCGGGGAGCTGCTGGGACGCATCGAGGTCGGCGAGCGAGGCGACCAGCGCGTCGGTCTCGGCCGCGACCTTCTCGTAGTCGGCGAGAGCGCCGGCGAGGCTCTCGGTCTCGAGCAGCTTGTGGCTGTTCATGAACTCGAGCACCTCGGCGGGAGGGTTGCTCCAGTCGATGTTCTCGAAGTCGATGTCCGGCCCCTTCGCCGGGCCGTCGACGATGAACTCGACCCACGACTTCTCGGTCGCGGCAACGTGTTTGATCAGCCCGCCCAGGGTGAGCTCGCTGACGGTGGTGCGCTCGCGGGCCTGCTCGTCGGTGATCCCTTGGGTGGTCTGCCGCAGGAAGCCGCGATGCCGGCGCAGTGATTCGATCAGGTCGGCGCGTTCGCCGGTCACGGCCGCGCTGGAGTTCTCATCCTGGTTCGTCATATTGACCAGCCTATGGGGTGCGACGTGGGTCACGTCCACGCGCCCACTGTCCCTCGACCGGCTGTGATCGACCGGTCAGGAGCGGCCGAGCAGGTCGTCGTCCCGCCATTCCCGGGTGGCGCCGTCCGAGGTCGCCGAATCCCCTTCTGCGCGTTGCTGTTCGCGGCCGCGCAGCTCGACCCGGCGGATCTTGCCCGAGATGGTCTTGGGCAGCTCGGCGAACTCGATGCGGCGCACCCGCTGCCACGGGGCCAGGTGCTCACGCGCGTAGGCGAGGATGCTGCGCGCGGTCTCCTCGGTGGGTTCGTGCCCGGGCGCCAGCACCAGGTAGGCCTTCGGTACCGCGAGCCGCACCGGGTCGGGCGCCGGGACGACGGCCGCCTCGGCCACCGCCGGATGTTCGATCAGCACCGACTCGAGCTCGAACGGGCTGATCTTGTAGTCGCTGGCCTTGAACACGTCGTCGGTGCGTCCGACGTAGGTGATGTAGCCCTCGTCGTCCCGGGTGGCGACGTCGCCGGTGTGGTAGAAACCGCCGGCCATCGCCTCGTTCTGCCGCTCCTCGTCACGCAGGTAGCCGGTCATCAGCGGCAGCGGATTCGCCGACAGGTCCATGCAGATCTCGCCGGCGCCGACGCCGTTCACGATCTCGCCGGTGATCTGGTCGACGAGCACCACCGGGCAGCCCGGCAGGGCACGTCCCATCGAGCCCGGCTTGATCGGCGAGCCGGGCGTATTGCCTACTGCCGCAGTCATTTCCGTCTGCCCGAACCCGTCGCGCAGGGCCAGCCCCCAGGCCCGCTCGACCTGCGCGATCACCTCGGGGTTGAGTGGTTCACCCGCGCTCACCGCCTCGCGCAACGACCCGGGACCGCCGGAGAGGTCGGCGTTGATCAGCATGCGCCAGACCGTGGGCGGGGCGCAGAACGAGGTGACCTGGTGCTCGCGCAACTGCTTGAGCAGCGAGGCGGCGTCGAACCGCGAGTAGTTGTAGACGAAGATCGTCGCCTCGGCGATCCACGGCGCGAAGAAGCACGACCAGGCGTGCTTGGCCCAGCCCGGCGAGGAGATGTTCAGGTGTACGTCGCCGGGCTGCAGCCCGATCCAGAACATCGTCGAGAAGTGCCCCATCGGGTACGACTGCTGGGTGTGCTCGACCAGTTTCGGGCGGCTGGTGGTGCCCGAGGTGAAGTACAGCAGAGCAGGGTCGGACGGCGCCGTGCCGGGATGTTCGGTCGGCGGCACCTCGCGCCCGTAGGCCTCGCGCAGGTCGGCCCAGCCGCCGTCCGCGGCTGCGTCGGTCGGGCCGACGCTGTAGCGGCCGTAATCGCCTGGTACGTCGGCGAACTTGGCGGCGTCGGCGACGTTCACGATCACGTGCCGGGCGCCACCGCGGTTGATCCGGTCGGCCAGGTCGGTGGGGCCGGCGGCAGTGGCGGTCGGCATGATCACCGCACCGAGCTTGAGCACCGCGAGCATGCTGTCCCACAGTTCGACCTGGTTGCCGAGCATCAGGATCACCGGGTCGCCGCGGCGCACCCCCTGGTCGGCCAGCCAGGCGGCCACCTGGTCGGAGCGCTCGGCGATCTGCGCGAAGCTGAACTCGGAGGTGGCGCCGTCCTCCTCGACGATGATCAGCCCGGGCCGCTGATTGCCCCGGGCCACGGCGTCGAACCAGTCGATCGCCCAGTTGAACCGCTCCCCCAGATCCGGCCAGGAGAACTCGGCAACGGCGCGTTCGTGTTGCCCACGCGCGGCGAGCAACTGGTCACGGGCCGTGCGATAGGCGCTGGTCGGGTCGGCTGCCTGGTCAGTGTCGTCGTCACTCACAAGGTCACCCTGCTCTGATCGACGCCGGGAACGCCAGTGTCCGCGCGGATCGCCTGGCGACAGCGGCACCGCGCGCCGCGTGGTGTGATGGAGGCTCGTCCTGAGTCGAACGAAGGAGCAGTCATGCCGTCCTCGATCCTCTACACCGCCTCGGCCACCGCGACCGGTGAGGGGCGCAACGGCCATTCGCGCACGTCGGACGGGGTGATCGACGTCGACCTGGTGGTGCCCAAGGAGATGGGCGGCCCCGGTGGCGCCGGCACCAACCCCGAACAACTCTTCGCCACCGGGTACGCGGCCTGCTTCCTCGGCGCGCTGAAGGCCGGCGCCAAGGAGCACGGCATCCCGCTGCAGGACGTCGCGGTGACCGCCGAGGTCGGTATCGGCCCGCGCGAGGACAAGGGTTTCGGGCTCGCGGTGAAGCTGATCGTCGAGTTCGGCGGCGGGGTCACCCAGGCCGACGGCGAGCGAGCCGTCGAGGTCGGTCACACCATCTGCCCGTACTCGCACGCCGTCCGCGGCAACGTCGACGTGATCACCGAGGTGGAGACCGCCTGATCCGGGCCGTGACCAACAAGCCGTGACCAACAAGCCGTGACCAACAAGCTGCGGCGAACGGGCTGTCACGTTCGGGGGCCAGGCCGGTGTCGTGTGGTCGGGCGGGGTGATCGATGCCCCGCCCGACACCGACCCGAGAGGTTCTGACATGCCCACGCACTTCCGCATTCCACCGGCCCCGCTCGGCGGGCCACTGGGCCGCCTGGCCACCTGGTACTGCAAGCGCACCTACGGCCAGGTGCCCGACAACATCCATGTGGTCTGGTACCACCGCCCGATGATGCGCGCCCTGTTCGGCTTCGAGGGCAGGCTCGCCAGGTGGAACGCGCTCGATCCGCAGCTCAAGGCCTACGCCGAGCTGGCCTCGGCCGGGGTGATCGGCTGTTCCTGGTGCCTCGACTTCGGCTATTTCATGAGTCAGCACAAGGGTCTCGACCTGGCCAAGCTGCGCGAGGTGCCGCGCTGGCGTCAGTCGCAGGTCTTCGACCAGCTCGAACGTGATGTCATGGAGTACGCCGAGGCGATGTCGATGACCCCGCCGACCGTGACCGACGAGATGGTGAGCGACCTGGACCGGCGGCTCGGGCACGCGGCGATGGTCGAACTGACCATGATGATCGCGGTCGAGAACGAGCGTTCCCGGTTCAACTCGGCGATGGGCCTTGCCAGCCAAGGGTTCTCGGACTCCTGCGAGCTGCCGCTGAATCTGCCCGCCGCGAACTGATCCCGATGCCCGAGGAGATGCCCGAGGACGCCGGCAGTGACCCGGCGACCCGGCTCTGGGACGAACACCGGGCGCTGCTGTTCACCGTGGCCTACGAGATCCTCGGCTCGGCCGCCGACGCCGAGGACGTCGTCCAAGAGGTCTGGTTGCGTTGGCGCCAGGTCGATCTGGCGCAGGTCCGCGACGGTCGCGCCTACCTGGTCACCATCGCCACCCGGCAGGCGCTGAACCGGCTGCGCACCGTGCAGCGCCGGCGCGAGGAGTACGTCGGGCCCTGGTTGCCGGAACCGCTGCGCACCAGTGGGGACGTCGCCGACGATGTCGCGCTCGCCGACGCGGTCTCCACCGCGATGCTGCTGGTGCTGGACACCCTCGGACCGGTGGAGCGGGTGGTCTTCGTCCTGCACGAGGTGTTCGACGTGCCCTACGGCGAGATCGCACGCAGCGTGGACAGGTCCGTCGAGGCGGTGCGGCAGATCGCCGTCCGGGCCCGTCGGCACGTGGCGGCGCGCCGTCCGCGTCAGCAGGTGCAGGCGGCCGAGCGGGCCGCCGTGCTGGAGCGGTTCTTCGCGGCCGCCCGGTCGGGCGACATGCAGTCGCTGGTCGACCTGCTCGCCCCGGACGTCGTCCTGGTCACCGACGGCGGCGGTCTCCGGCCGGCGGCGCTGCGACCGATCTCGGGCGCGGCGAAGGTGATGCGGTTCCTGCTCGGGGTGTGGAACACCGAGGCCGCGATCACCTCGGTGACCCTGAACGGTTCTGCCGGACTGTGTTTCGACGTCGGGGGCGAGATCGACACCGTGGTCACGCTCGGCATTCATGACGGGTTGATCAGGGACGTCTACGTGGTGCGGAACCCGCAGAAGCTGACCGCGATCGAGGTCGAGGTGCCGCTTACCCGGGGTTGACGGGTCTCGCACCGAGTGCCGCCGCCCGACCAAGATCGCGACGAGAGTGCAGAAAGCGTGGTCGAACCGCGCGGATGATCACGGATTCTGCACTCTCGCGAGGCTCAGATCTCCGGCTGGGGTGATGAGGGCGGTGTGGGCTGTGGTGAGGGGCGTGGCGAACCGAGGCGCAGCCAGACCAGCGCGGCCACGGCCAGGATCGCGACGGCGACGGCGAACCCGGCCAGGGTGTCGGTGAACCAGTGCACGCCGAGGTAGATCCGGCTCCAGCCCATCGCCGCGCTGGCGACCAGCCAGACCGCGAGGACGGCGAGACGGGCGCGCCGTCCGATCGCCCGGGCCAGCACCAGAGCGGCGAGCAACCCGAAGAAGACCGTCGAGTTCTGGGTGTGCCCCGAGGGGAACGACCAGCCGGTCGGGATGTCGCCGATCACCTGGTGCAGCGGGCGTTCGCGGGTGATCAGGCTCTTCAGCAACTCGTTGGTGCCGGCCGACAGCAGCATCGCGCAGGCGCACAGCAGCGCCAGCGGCCAGGCACGTCGCACCAGTCCGAGCCAGGCGACCAGCGCGATCGTCATCGGGGTCAGCCAGTCGCCGACGAAGGTCACCGATCGGGCGACCGCGGTCAGGTCGGGGCTGCGCCCGCTCTGCACGGCCAGGGTCACCGCCATGTCGTCGGTGGCCGGCCAGGCGTGCAGGCGGACCGTCGTCCAGACGACCACCCCGGCGAGCAGGGCGAGGGCCAGCACCAGAAGCGTCCAGTGTCGCGAGCGGGTTCGTGATGCCGGCATATCCGTTGTGGTTCCGTTCGTTCCGCTTCGTCAGGCGAAGGCTGGTGCCTCCATCAGTCCGGTGGGCCGCCGCCGTGACTGCCGACCGAGGAGAACAACTCCAACAGCCGCGCCGCCCGAGTGGAAGCAAAAACATCCTCCAGCCGCAGATTCTCACCATTGGCGCCGGTCAGCGGCACCCGCCAGTTCGGGTACTGGTCGATGGTGCCGGGCTGGTTCTGGGTGCGCCGGTCGCCCACCGCGTCGGTGAGCGCCACGCAGAGCAGCCGGGACGACGTCCGCAACAGGTACTTGTGCAGCGCCAGCACGATCGCCTCGACCTGGGCGGCGTCCCGAGAAGCGTTCTCCCGCAGGCCGTTCGCGGTATCGGTGGAATCGTCCAGCAGGCCGCGGGCGTGCAGTTCGCTCATCCAGGTGGCGCGCTCGCTGGCATCGACGTCGAGTTCCTCGTCGAGGCTGCGGGTGAGCAGTCCGAGGTCGTGCCGCAGCTTCACGTGGTCGCCGGAGAGGTACCCGGCGGTGGGCGGCAGGTCGTGCGTGGTCACCGAGGCCATGCTGTACTCGCGCCACTTCTCCGGTGCCAGCGGGCGGCCGTCACCCTCGTAGTCGTACTCGAACCACAGGATCGAGGTACCCAGAATCCCCCTGCGCCGCAGGTAGTCCCGCGCTCCCGGTTCGACCGTGCCGAGGTCCTCGCCGACCACGACGGCACCGTTGCGGTGCGCCTCGAGGGCGAGAATGCCGATCAGTGCGGTGTGGTCGTAGCGCACGTAGGTGCCCTCGGTCGGTGCCGACCCGGCCGGGATCCACCAGAGCCGGAACAACCCGATGATGTGGTCGGCGCGGATCCCGCCGGCGTGCCGCAGCACCGTGGACACCAGCCGGCGGAACGGCGCGTACCCGGTCTCGGCGAGCTTGTCCGGCCGCCACGGTGGCTGCGCCCAGGTCTGCCCGGCCTGGTTGTAGGCGTCCGGCGGGGCGCCGACCGCGACGCCGGTGGCCAGCACGTCCTGCAGCGCCCAGGCATCGGCGCCGTCGTTGTTCACCCCGACCGCCAGGTCGTGCATCACGCCGATCCGCATCCCCGCGGCCCGGGCCCGGCTCTGCGCCTCCGCGAGTTGCTCGTCGAGCACCCACTGCAGCCAGCAGTGGAAGCCGATCCGGTCCCAGTGCTCGGTGCGTGCGGCGGCCACCGCCGGCGAATCGGGGTGCCGCAACTCGGCCGGCCACTGGGTGCTCAGCGCGCCGTGCAGTTCGGCGAGCACGCACCAGGTCGCGTAGTCGAGCAGGCCCTGGCCCTCGCGGCGCCGGTAGGCACGGAACGCGAACTCCCGGCCGGGGGTGCGCGGAGCGGCGTGAATCAGTTGCAGGGCAGCGAGTTTCGCCGTCCACGAGATGTTCCGGTCGATCCGGTCCAGGCCGTCGGTCTGCGTCCGGAGATCCCCGAGCAGTTCATCGACCGAAGCGCGGGCGTCGGCACCGAGCGCGGTGAACTCCGGAATCCGTTCCGGCCGTAAGTAGATCGGATTGGTGAAGCGCCGGGAGGTGGGCAGGTACGGCGAGGGCTCCATCGGCACGGTCGGTTCGGCCGCATGCAGCGGGTTGACCAGCACGTAGTCGGCACCGTGCTCCGCGCCCGCCCAGACCGCCAGGTCGGTGAGATCGGCGAGATCGCCGACGCCCCAGGACTGTTGCGAGCGAACCTGGTACAGCTGCGTGGCCAGGCCCCAGGCACGTCCCTCGCCGAGTTGCGGCGGCATGCCGACCCAGGCCGGGGTGATGATCAACGGCATCATCGCGGTGCGTCCGGCGCTGGTGGCCTGCAGTGTGTGGTAGCCCAGCGGCAGGTCGGTGGGCAGGGCGAACGTCGCCTCGCCGATCAGTCGTCCGTCGATCTGCCGGGGCGGGTTCTCGTTGAGCATCTGCACCAGGCCGGTGCGGCGGGCGCCGTCCTCGAGCACGATCAGCAGGTCGACCGGTTCGCCGTGCCAGACGTGCACGTCGATCGCCGCCTGTTCGCCGGCCTCGAGCACCTTGCACGGCGGCAACATCGTGAGCCAGGCCTGATTCTCGACCTGTACCCGGGCGGCGGCGCGGGACGCCTCGGTGCCGGTGTCGACGCCGAGCGCCGCCAGCACCGCGACGATCGTCGTCCCGGGAACCGTGACATGCTTGCCCTGCCAGTCCCAGTACTCCGTGGCCACACCGTGAGCCTCGGCCAGTCGTCGCAGGTCGTCGTCCAGAGCCCCGGGGGAAGAGTCCTCAGACATGCGTCAACCCTGTCAGAGCCGAGCCCCCCACGACGCAGAACCCACCCACCCGCGCCGCGGTGATCATGCAGAACCACGCGCCGCCTCGCGCCGGCGCCACCCCCGACCCCGCGGTGATCATGCAGAACTGCACGCGCACCCGTGCCTGCGTGCCCGCCCATCCCACCCGTGATCATGCAGAACCGCACGCGCACCCGTGCCTGCGTGCCGTCGGCCCACCCGTGATCATGCAGAACTGCACGCGTGCAGTTCTGCATGATCACGAACTGGTGGCCGACCTGCGCCAAGCGCGGAGATCCCCGAGGTCGCGTCTGCGGCCGTGCAGTTCTGCATGATCACGCTGGGTGGTGCAGTTCTGCATGATCACGAGTGGAGGGTTTCGGTGGTGAGCCAGGAGTCGGGGATGGCGAAGGCGTCGACCAGCAGTCCGGCCCGGGGCGCCAGGATCTCGCAGAGCGCTCCGACGTCGCGGACGACGTCCTTGGTGTGGCTGCTGCTCATCCGGCCGTGCTCGAGGTACCAGCCGCGGTGCTTCTCGATCAGCGAGAGCGCGTACAGGTCGCAGACGTCGTCGAGCAGGTCGGCGACGGCGGCGTCGGCGGACGCATCGATGGCCGCGTCGAAGGCCTCGAGCACGACCCGGTGCACGTGTGCCTCGGCGGCGGTGACCAGATGGTCCTGCGCCGCGTTGAAGATGGTGAACGCCTCCTCCCCCTCGGCCCGGGAGGCCTTGCCCAGCCGCATCGCCACGCTCTCGATCAGATGCCGCTCCCGGTCGCGGAAGAGGGCCAGCTGACGGCCTCGATCGCGTTCGGCGTGGTCGGTGTCGCTGCTCGGAGCTCGCGAGATGAGCTGGCGCACCCGGCCCGAGACCGGCATGTGTTCCAGCCACGACGAGGCGGTGAACCTGGACGCAAAGGCGAGTATCGCCAACGGGTTTCCGCCGACCGAGGACGACCGGAACTCGCTCAGCAGGCCTTTGGCCACCAGCTGCAGCAGCACGGTGTTGTCGCCCTCGAAGGTGGTGAAGACATCGGTGTCGGCCTTCAGTTGCGGCAGCCGGTTGGCGGAGAGGTATCCTGCGCCGCCGCAGGCCTCGCGGCACATCTGAATGGTGGCGGTGGCGGTGGCCGTGGTCACGGCCTTCAGGCCGGCGGCCCGGGCCTCGAGATCGCGTTGCTGAGCCTCGGGCACGCCCTCACCGAGCCGGGCCGCGGCGTCCATCATCTCGGTCAGCTGGTTCTGCGCGATCGCCAGGGCGTAGGACGTCGCGATCGCCGGCATCAGTTTGCGCTGATGTGCGCGATAGCTGATCAGGGGTACTTCACCGTCGAGCCCGGGACGTCCGAACTGCTTGCGCCGCAAGGCGTATCGAGTGGCGATGGTCAGCGCCGAACGGGTCGCGGCACCGGCCCCGGCGGCGACGCTGACCCGGCCGCGGACCAGGGTGCCGAGCATGGTGAAGAACCGTCGGTCGGGGTTCTCGATCGGTGAGGAGTAGACGCCCTCGGCGGAGATGTCGCCGTACCGGTTGAGCAGGTTGGTGCGCGGCACCCGGACCTTGTCGAAGGTCAGCCGGCCGTTGTCGACGCCGAGCAGGCCGGCCTTCGCGCCGCAGTCGCCGATGCTCACCCCCGGCATCGGCGTGCCCGCGGCGTCGCGGATCGGCACCAGCACGCAGTGCACGCCGTGTCCGGTGCCGTCGGCGGTACGCAGCTGGGCGAACACCGCGGCCATGCGGGCGTCGCGAGCGGCGTTGCCGATGTAGTCCTTCCGGGCGTGCGGGGTCGGTGAGTGGATGACCAGCTCGTCGCCGTCCGGATCGTAGGTGGCGGTGGTCTCCAGCGCCTGGACGTTCGAGCCGTGGCCGGTCTCGGTCATCGCGAAACAGCCGAGCTCCTCGGCGGCGAGCATCGGCTCGAGGTACCGCTGGTGATGCCGCTGGGTGCCGAGATTGGTGATCGCGCCGCCGTACAGACCGAACTGCACACCGGCCTTGACGAACAGCGAGAGGTCGACGTGCGCGATCGTCTCGAGTGCGGTCACCGTGGCGCCCGGGTCACCGTTGCCGCCGAGCTCCGACGACACCCCGTCACGCGGGAACCGCAGTGCGGCAAGCGATCTCATCTGATCGGTGGTGTATGCGCGGTGCTGTTCGAGAGTGGCCTCAGGTCCGGGGCCGGCACCGGGAAAGCCGTCGGCGGCCAGGGCCCGGACGTCGTCCCGGACGGCGCCCCAGCGGCCGTCCAGAACGGCCTGCAGGGCCGCTGCCCCGGGCAGGGCGGGAGATGTCGTGTCAGGAGATGACGTGGTCATTCTTCACTCCGATAGGCGAGGGATGCGCCGTGCCAGGTCAGGTCGGTCAGGGTCCGGCTGAGTTGCTCGCGCGGGGTGCGGGGATGCTGCGCGAGCCAGGAGTCGGCAGCCGCGCGCACCAGCCCGACCATGCCGTGCGCCCAGATGGTGGCGATCGCGGGGTCGTGCCAGCGCTCGGTCAGCGGGCCGGCGTAGACGCCGGCGATCAGGCCGGCGACGGTGTCGCTGAGCCGGGTCAGCGGGTCGGCGGGCGCCGTGTCGCTGTTCTCCGGGCTGTTCCCCGCAGTGGCCGACGCACCGGTCAGCGGTGGGTTGAGGATGAAGCGATAGAGCTCGGGATCGCGCTCGATCAGCGCGAGGTAGGCGTCGATCGAGGCGTGCAGCACCGCCCGCGGATCGACGGCGCTGCCGGCCGGATGCTGGACGGCCGCCGAGATCCGGGCGACGATCTGGGCGTCGACGCGTTCGGCGACCGCTCGGTACAGACCGGCACGATCGGTGAAATATCGGTAGATGACGGTCTTGGAAGTGCCTGCGACAGTGGCGATCTCGTCCATCCCGACACCCGGGCCGTGCTGGCGGACGGCCTCGACGCAGGCATCGACGAGCGCGCCCCGCCGCTCTTGGCGGTGGCGTTCCCAGCGGGTGTTCCGGCCGTCGGTGCT
>DAIOVT010000087.1:0-10912 GCA_036758885.1 Kineosporiaceae bacterium | reverse complement strand
GCCATCGGTACATCCTCCCCGCAGAGCCGGCACACAGCGCGGGCGCAGAGTGCCATGATCGGTCGTGTGAGCGATACCCCGGTACCCCGACGCGACGACTCGACACCGCCCCCGGCCGGCCGGTCGGTGGGCGCACCCCCGGCGCCGCCGACGCCTCCCGAGCCGCAGAAGCGCTCGAACCTCGGCCTCAAGGTGCTGCTGACCCTGGTCACCATCGCGCTGCTGGCGCTGGTGGGCTTCCTCGGGTCGATGGCCCTGCCGCGCTGGTGGGCCTACCGGGTCGGTGACGTGGTCGACCAGAAGATCGGCAACGGGGTGTTCGCCGGCGTGGTGTGCGGTTTCGTGTTCACCGCGATCCCGCTGCTGCTGCTGCGCCGGGTGTTCACCTTCAAGCACTCCGGCATCGGCGCCCGCACCGCCTGGCTGCTGCTCGCCGTGCTGTTCGCGGCGCCGAACCTGATCACCCTGTTCATCTCCCTCGGCACCAGCAACTCGGCGCACGACGCGCAGCGGATCATGTCCGACGAGTCGCCGGCGTTCCGCACGTCCGCGTTGATCGGTGCGGTGTTCGCCGCCGCCGCGGTGCTGCTGCTGTGGGTGATGCTCGCCTCGCGCCGTCGCCGGCGCAAGCAGATCAAGGAGTTGCAGGCGAACGTCGCCGATCGCGATGCCAAGGTCGCCGAGGCCGAGAAGCGGGCCGCGCAGACCGGTACCGGACCGGTGCCGGACCCGGCCGACCGGAAGGTCGACTAGAGGGCCGGCCGAAGCCCGGCAGAAGTGCGCCTGACGGCCGAGAACCCTTGGCGCAGAGCGGTTCTCAGCCCTGCCCGGTGAGCCAACGGGCCGCGCTGACCACCGTCGAGCGGTCGTCGGTGTGCCACCACACCTCGACCCGATAGGTCAGCCGCGGTCGCCGCACCGGCACCAGCGCCACCCGGTGCTGCAACGCCTCGGGCACCTCCACCCCGGCCGGCACCATGGCCACGCCGGCGTCCGCGGCGACCAGCGCCATCAGACTCGTCATGCTCTGGCCCTCGTAGCGCAACCCGAGCCGCAGGCCGGTGCGGGCGGCGTCCTCGACGGTGCTCAGCGGACCGCCCAGGTTCGGCGCGTCGATCCAGCGGACGGCGCCCAGCGAGCTGATGTCCAGGCTGTCCCGCTCGCCGAGACGGTGTGTGGCGGGCAGGGCCAGCTCCACCGGGCGTTCCATCAGCACCCGGGCGGTCACCCCGGCCGGCAGGTCGACCGGTAGCGGGTCGCCCGGGGCGATCACGCCGTCCAGCACGACCAGATCGACACTGCCCGAACGCAACGCGGCGGCGGCCTCGCGCGGCGGGTCCACCTGCACCGAGGCCAGACCGCCGGGCAGCCAGGCCCCCTGCAGGGTCGCCTCGACCCCCGGCGTCACCGACAACCGCGGCGGACGGCGATCGGTGCCGGCGTTGGCCACCCGGAGCACCTGCGCTGTCGCGGCGTCGGCACGGGTCAGGATCTCCCGGGCGTCGTCGGCCAGCGCCTCACCGGCAGCGGTCGGCCGGACCGGACGGCGCGACACCAGCGTCGCGCCGACGTCCCGCTCCAGCGCGGCGATCTGCTGGGAGACCGCCGACTGGGTGCAGCTGAGCCGGGTCGCCGCCGCGGAGAACGACTCGGCGTCGACGACGGCCAAGAAGGTTCGCAGCGCTCGCAGATCCATGGCGCCCAAGCATGCATCAGTTCCGCTTATCGCGAGAGCCCGGGGGATCGCCGTCCATGATCCACTTCGGTGTTCGCAGCGCTCTGCTGGTCACCTGGCCACCGGGAACCGGGCCCGCACCAGGGTTCCGGCCCCGGGCGCCGAACGGGTGCTGAGCTCCCCGCCGGCGTCCCGTACCGCCTGGCTCATCAGGGCCAGGCCGACATGGCCGTCGGCGACGGCGTCGGTGAGCCGCTCCGGGGGCATGCCCCGGCCGTCGTCCCGCACGTCCAGCACCAGATCGCCGTCCTGCACCGCGAGCGAGACGTCGATCCGTTCCGCAGCGGCGTGCCGCCGCGCGTTGCGCACCGCCTCCTGGGCGATGCGCACCACCAGCGCGGCAGTGGCGTCGTCGGCGGGTGCGTCGTCCACCGCCTGCACCTGCACGGCGGGGGCGGCGTCGGCCAGGGCCAGATCGCGAAGATCGTCGGCCAGGGCCGCACCCGCGGAGCCCGGCCCGTTGCTGCCCCTGCCGTACGTGCGGGGCACGTACTCGGTGAGCATGCGGCGCAGCACGTCGGCGTCCTCACCCAGCACCTCGACCACCCGGCGCAGCACCGCGTCGTCGGTGGCGGAGTCGCCGCGCACCGAGTCGAGCGCCAGGCGGGCGCCGGAGATCGACTGGACGACGCCGTCGTGCAGCCGCTGGGCGAGTTCGGTGCGCTCCTCCTGGCGCGAGCGCAGACCGCTCAGCACCGCCCGCTGGCGTTGCTCGGCGAGCAGCCGCAACTGACCGGCGAGCGAGACCGATCCCCAGGTCAGTGTGATGATCAGGGCGACCAGACCGGCACCGATCACCGGTGCCTGCACGGTGAGTGCGAGCGACTGCAGGTCACGGCTGTGCACCGGCACGTAGACCTCGAGCCGCATCGCGTGCCCGGCCCGGTCGGTGAACCCGGTGTAGGCCTCGCGCAGGTCGGCGGGGGAGGAGTCGTCGTAGCGGTGGCCGGCGACGTCGAGCACCACGGTCTCGCCGCGATCGAGCCGTTCGGCCAGCCGTGCCGAGAAGGCCCGGGTGCTGCCCTCGGCCCGGCGGTCGTCGGAGTAGACCACCCGCACCTGGTCGCCCTCGACCAGCCAGACCTTGATCTGCTCGACCGCCCCGGCGTCGATGAAACCCTGCACGCGTTCGTCGAGTGCGGCGTGCGACTGGGCACGATCGCTGAAGTCGGTCCGGGTGGCGATCTGGGACACCGACTCGGCGACCCGTGCGGAGACCCGCTCGGCGATCTGGTTCGCCTCGTGCCGGGTCAGCCGCCACTGCACGACGAGCATGCCGGCGAGCACCGCGATCACCAGTGCCCCGGTCAGCAGCAGGTGCCGGCGCAGCACCCGGCGGGCCCGGCCGAGCACGTCGGCCGGTTCGGGAGTCGTGCTCTCGCGTTCACCGGACCCGCTCACGCGCGGCTCACGCGTCGACGAGCCCGAGCGTCATCGCCCGGGAGACCGCGGCCAGCTGGGAGTGCACGCCGAGCTTGTTCAGGATCGCCTTCACGTGGTCGCGCACCGTGTGCCGGGACAGGCCCAGCTGCCGGGCGATACCGGCGGCGTCCTGTCCGCGGGCGAGCAGCACCAGCACCTCCTGCTCGCGCGGGGTGAGATCGTTCGCGGGGGCTGCGGGCAGCGGCGCCCGGATCAGCGGCCGCTCCGGGCGGGCCTCGTGGATCGCCTCGACCACGTCGGCCAGCCGTTGTTCCTTGGCCACGAAGGCGCTCGCCCCGGCCGCGATCGCCCGCTGCGCCAGATCGGCACGGGGATGGGCGGTGAGCACGACGATCCGCGCCCGCGGATGCACCCGCAACAGCTCCGGGATGGCCTCGATACCGCTGCCGTCCGGCAGCCGGACGTCGATCACGATCACGTCGACGGCGTAGGCGCGGGCCTTGCGCAGCCCCTCCTCGATGCCCGCCGCCACCGCCACGCACCGGGTGCCGGCGCTCGCGTCGAGGGCGAGCGAGAGCAGTTCGGTGAAGACCCGGTGGTCGTCGATGACGAGCACCCGCAGCGCGCCCGCGGCGGACGCGTCCCCGGCGGGTCCGCCGGGGGCCGGTGTGCTGGTCATATCCCCAATTCTAGGGAGCCTCCGCCAGGAAAGCCTTACCTAATCTGAGGCCGGGCCGTGACCGCTGCCCGCCCACGCCGCGAAGGAAGCCCGATGACCCGCACCCGTACCCGCACCACCCTGTACGCCCTCGTCGCAGCCGGTTCCGCGTTCGCGTTGGCGGCCTGCGGGGGATCGGCGGGATCCGCCGAGTCGTCGTCGAGCGCGGCCACCTCCGCCTCCGGCGGTGAGGGCGCCCTGGTCGTCTACTCCGGTCGCGACGAGGAACTGGTGCAGCCGCTGATCGACCGGTTCCAGACCTCCAGCGGGATCACGGTGCAGGTGCGCTACGGCAGCACCACCGAACTGGCCGGCCAACTGGTCGAGGAGGGCGCCGCCTCCCCGGCGCACGTGTTCCTCGCCCAGGACGCCGGCGCGCTCGGGGCGGTCTCGGAGGCGAAGCTGTTCACCACCCTGCCCACGGCCACGACCAGCAAGGTGCCCGCGAAGTACACCTCGAAGGACGGTTCCTGGGTCGGCCTCACCGGACGCGCCCGGGTGATCGCCTACGACAGCCAGAAGTACAAGGAGGCCGACGTCCCGGCCCAGGTGACCGATCTGGTCAAGCCGGAGTGGAAGGGCAAGGTGGGTCTGGCGCCGTCCAACGCCTCGTTCCAGGCCTTCGTCACGGCGATGCGGCTGAAGGACGGCGAGGCCGCCGCCAAGGCCTGGCTCGCCGGGCTGGTCGCCAACGGCGCGAAGAGCTTCGAGAGCAACGGCGACATCCTCGAGGCGGTCAACTCCGGGGCGCTCGATCTCGGGCTGATCAACCACTACTACTGGGCCCGCTCCGAGGCGGACCCGAAGACCCTGCGCGCCCAGCTCAAGTTCGGTGCCCCGGGCAGCACGTCGGCGCTGGTCAACGTCACCGGGGCCGGCATCCTCAGCGCCAAGGCCGGGCCGCAGGCCCAGCAGTTCGTCGACTACCTGCTCTCCGACGCGGGGCAGGCCTACTTCGTCGACGAGACCTACGAGTACCCGCTGGTCGGCAGCAAGGGCCCGGCCAACGTGCCGCCGCTGGCCGAGCTCGACGGCCCGGACATCAACCTCTCCGAGCTCTCCTCGGTGAAGGAGACGGTTCAGCTGATCACCGAGGCGGGGCTGCTCTGAGGCCGGACAGCTCGATCGCGCGATCACGGGGTGCCTCCCCTCGGGGAGGCGCCCCGCTCGTGGTGGTGCTCGCGGCCACGCTGGTCGGCGCGGCGGCAGTGGCGCCGATCGTGCAGATCGTGCTGCGCGCGGGGTCGCAGGGCTGGGACCGCACGGCCGCGATCGTGCTGCGGCCGCGCACCCTCGACCTGGCGATCAACACCCTGACCCTGACCGCGACGGTCTGCGCGATCAGCCTGGTGCTCGGTGTCGCGGTGGCCTACGCGAGCACCCGGATCGCGCTGCCGGCACCGCGGCTGTGGATCGTGCTGGCCTGCCTGCCGCTGGCCGTGCCGAGTTTCGTCGCCGCCTTCGCCTGGGCCTCGACCTGGCCGCGCGCCGTCGGGTTCTGGCCGCTGGTCGTGGTGCTCACCGTGACCTGTGTGCCGCTGGTGACCGTGCCCACGATCGGCGCCTTCGCGGTCGCCGACGAGACCCTCGCCGACGTCGCCCGGACCCTGGGCCGCAGCCGGGCACACGCCTTCGTGCGGGTGCTGCTGCCGCAGGTGCTGCCCGCCGCCGGTGCCGGCACGCTGCTGGTCGCGCTCTACACGATCGCCGACTTCGGATCACCCGCGCTGATGCGCCACCAGACCCTCACCACCGGGGTCTACGCACTGTTCCGCAGCGGCATCGACCGGTCGGCGGCGGCCGCCATGTCGCTGCCGCTGGCCGCGCTGGCGCTGTCCCTGGTGATCGCCGAGCGCCGGCTCCGGGCCCGGGGCGGACGGCGCCCGGCCGCCGCCCGGCGCCGTCCACCGCATCAGCTCTCCGGACCGGGCACCGCGCTGGTGGCCGCGGCGCTGAGCCTGCTCGCGCTGGCCGGCGTCGGCGCGCCGCCGGCCGCGCTGGTGCGCCGGTCGCTGATCGCCGACCGGTATCCCTCGACCGCCTCGGACCTGGCCGGTGCCGCGGCGACGTCGCTCGCCCTGGCCGCGGTCGCGGCGAGCGTCACCGTGCTGCTGGCCCTGCCGATCAGCCACCTGGTGGCCCGCTACCGCAGCCGGTGGCTGGCCGTGGTCGAGTCGGCGACGGTGATCGGGTACGCGATGCCCGGGGTGGTCATCGCGCTGGCCCTGGTCGCGCTCTCGCTCGCGGTGCTGCCGTTCATCTACCAGACCCTGACCCTGCTGATCATCGCCTACGTGGTGCTCGCGCTGCCGTTGTCGGTCGGCCCCTCCCGGGCGGCGTTCCGGGCGGTGCCGGTCTCGATGGACGAGGTCTCGCGGACCCTGGGCCGCGGGCCGGTGCCGACCTGGTTGCGGGTGCGGCTGCGCGGCGCCCTGCCGGGCATCATGGCCGGCTGGCTGCTGGTGGTCGCCGACGTGCTCAAGGAACTGCCGGCCACCCTGATGCTGCGTCCGATCGGGGTGGAGACCCTGGCCACGGAGCTGTGGGGGAAGACGACGCTGGGCGCCTACGGTGCCGCCGCGCCGATCGGCATCCTGCTGGTCGCGGTCGGCGTCGTACCGGCGCTGATCCTGGCCCGCGGCATCCGTACCCCGGGTACCGCGGACAGGAGCGCGGACCGATGAGCGAGCAGCCGCAGCACGGGTCGCAGCACGGGTCGCAGCACGGACCGGTCGGGGGTGTGCGGATCGAGCGGGTCAGCGCCGGGCACCGCAGCGGCCCGGTGCTGCACGAGCTGAGCCTCGACGTCCGGCCGGGGGAGTTCCTCACCGTGCTCGGACCCTCGGGCAGCGGCAAGACCACCCTGGCCCGGGTGATCGCCGGTCTGCACCGGCCCAGCACCGGCCGGGTGCTGATCGACGGCCGTGACGTCACCTCCGTGCCGCCCGAGCGGCGCGGGGTCGGGCTGGTACCTCAGGACGGCGCGCTGTTCCCGCACCTGAGCGTGGCCGGCAACATCGGCTACGCGATCCGCGGTCTGCCGGCCCGCCGGGCCGGTGCCGACCCGCGGGTTCGCGAGCTGCTCGACCTGGTCGGCCTGGACGGGTTCGGCGACCGGATGCCGGACCAGCTCTCCGGCGGTCAGCAGCAGCGGGTGGCCCTGGCCCGATCGCTCGCCGCCCGGCCCCGGGTGGTGCTGCTCGACGAACCGTTCAACGCCCTGGACGCCCGGCTGCGCGAGGAGGTCAGGGGGCAGCTGCGGACGGCGTTGCGGGCCGCCGGGGTGACCGCCGTCCTGATCACCCACGACCAGGCGGAGGCGCTGGCGCTGAGCGACCGCATCGCGGTGCTGCGCGACGGGGTGCTGATGCAGGTGGACACCCCGGTCGCGCTGCACGAGCGCCCGGTCGACGCCTGGACGGCGCGTTTCGTCGGCGACGCGGTGCTGCTCCGGGGGGTGCGCCGGGCGGGATCGGTGGACGACGTCGAGACGGTGCTCGGCCGGATCACGCCGAAGGATCCGTGGCGATCCGGCCGCCCCGCCGACGCCCGTGCCGACGCCCGTGCCGACGCCCGTGCCGACGCCCGTGCCGACGTGATCGTCGTGCTGCGTCCCGAGCAGCTCCGGCTGACCGCGCCGTGCTCCGGAGCCGGGGTGGACGGCGTGGTGACCGCGGTGGAGTACGCCGGCGAGACCACCCGGGTCACCGTCGCTGTCAGCGCCGATGTCGCGATCGGCGAGCGCGGGGCCGAACCCACCCTGGTGACCGCGAGGGTGCCCAGCGACCGTCCCTGGGGCGTGGGAGAACAGGTGAGCGTCGAGGTCAGCGGGCCGGGGCACGTCGTCCCGGCTCAGTGAACCCGCCGGGCCCCCTCGCCGGGACTGGTCACCATGAAGTTGGCCGGGTGAAAACCGTTGGTGGCGAAGGCTTTTGCTACAGCGTGGGCGACGGCCTCGGCCCGGTCGGCGGGGACCAGGGCAATCGCCGAACCACCGAACCCGCCGCCGACCATGCGGGCACCGAGCGCCCCGGCCTGCCGGGCGGCCGCGCACGCGACGTCCAGCTCGGTGCAGGAGACTTCGTAGTCCTCGCGCAGCGAGGCGTGCGATGCGTCCAGCAGCGGGCCGAGTTCGGCGAGCCGGCCGGCGCGCAACAGTTCGGCACTCGCCCGCACCCGATCGATCTCGGTGACCACGTGCCGGGCGCGCCGGGCCAGCACCGGCCCGTCGCCCTGCTGCTCGAGGTGCTTCAGGGCGACGTCCAGATCGGCGATCGGCAGGTCGCCGAGCAGCGGCAGGCCGAGCAGCGCCGCGGCCCGTTCGCAGGCGGCGCGGCGGTCGCCGTACTGCCCGTCGACCAAGGCGTGGTGCACGGTGGTGTCGATCACCAGGACCGCGAGCCGAGCCGCGGCGGCGTCGAAGGGCAACTGCCCGGCGCTGAAGTCGCGGCAGTCCAGCAGCAGCGCGTGGCCGGCCCGGCAGCGCAGCGCCGCCGCCTGGTCCATGCCCCCGGTGGGTGCCCCGGCGATCTCGTTCTCGGCGCGCACACAGGCGGCGGCGAGCACGGCGCGTCCGGCGTCGGAGTCACCCAGGCCCAGGCCGGCCAGCTGGTCGAAGCCGATCGCGGTCGCGCACCCCAGCGCGGCCGACGAGGACAGCCCGGCGCCGTTCGGCACCCGGCCGAGCACGGCTGCCTCGAACCCCCCGGACAGACCCAGCGCCCACGGCACCCCGGCGACGTAGCCGCCCCAGCCGTGCACCGCGCCCGGGACGATCTGCTCGCCGGTGCTGCGCCAGTGCGTCGGATCGATGCCGCTGACACAGTCGATCGCCTTGTCCTCGCGTTCGGCCAGGGCGACGAAAGTCATGTGCTGCAACGCCATCGGCAGCACCAGACCCCCGGCGTAGTCGACGTGCTCACCGATCAGGTTGATGCGTCCGGGAGCGGCCCAGACCCCGGACGGCGCCCGGCCGAACGTCGTCACGAACAGCTGCTCGGCCTCCCGCGCGGCGGTCTCGGAGTCGGCCTCGGGGAACCAGCGCGGGGTCAGCGGCATCAGCCCTCGCCGTTCAGCGCGTTCAGCTGCGGTGGCTCCCGCAGGGTGCGCTTCAGCTCGGCGAAGGAGTCGAAGGTGGCGACCACGGTCAGCGCGTCCCACAGCCGCACCGCGTCCTCGTCGCTGGGCACCCGGGAGATCACCGGACCGAAGAACGAGGGACCGTCCGGCGGGCCCCAGGTGATGATCGGGGTGCCGACGTCGGGCCCGGTGCGGGCCAGACCGAGATCGGTCTCCTGCTGCAGCAGGGCGTCCCGGGAGGTGTCCGCGAGCGAGTCGGCGAACCCGGTGGGCAGCCCGGCGGTGGCGAGCACCTCGCGAAGGTGCTCGGGGGTGGACAGCTCGGGGCGGCGCTCGCTGCCCGGCGGCCCGTCCCAGACGCTCTCGCCGTAGGCGGTGATGAACCGGCGCAGCGCCTCGTTACCGAGCTCGGCCTTCACCGCCGCGGCCACCCGCGAGGTCTGCAGCCCGAGTGCCTGGCGGCTGCGCCGCTCGGGCGACATGTCGTTGTCGCGGTTCAGGATCGCCAGCGAGATGAACCGCCAGTTCACCCGCAACCCGCGCAGCGCGACCAGTTGTTCCACCCACCGCGAGGTGATCCAGCAGAACGGACACAACGGGTCCCAGAAGAAGTCGATGTCGTGATCGGTGGCCTCGCCCTCGCGGGCGGGAACGGCTGACTGGTCGTCCGGGTAGCTCATCTGCTCCTCCAGCGGGCCTGCGCATCGGCCCAGCCATCGTGGCACCAAGCAGCCCTGCCGGTCACCGCCAGCCGCTGGCGGCGAGCACGTGATCGTGGAACAGCTGGGCGGCGGGCAGCAGCCGCTCATCCCGGGTGCGCAGTATGACGACGTCGCGTACCGCGCCCGGGTCGGCGATGTGCAGCAGGCTCACCCCGTCGCTCTGCAGCCCCGGCTCACGGCCGGCGGCGGGCACCACGGCGACCCCCAGACCGGCCCGGACAAACGCGTGCAGCACGTCCAGATCGTCCACCTCGAAGGCCGTCTCGGGTGAGAAACCCGCTGCGCTGCAGAGCTTCTCGATCAGCTCGGGCATGCTCCGGGACAGTCCCAGGCCGATGAACGGCTCGCCGGCGGTCTCGGTCAGCCAGATCTCCGCGGCGTCCACCCGGTCGCTCGCCAGCCGGTGCCCGGGCGGCACGGCGAGCAGCAGCGGCTCGCGCAGCAGACGTTCGCCAAGCAGGTCCGGCCCGTGCCACCGGCGGCTGGTCAGCTCGAGGTCGACCCGGCCGGTGCTCACCGGTGAGTCGTCGTCGGTGTCGCCGAGCGAGCGGACCAGCTCGAAGCGGACCCCCGGATGGTCGGCCCGGAAGGAGGCGATCAGCTCGGGCACCAGCCAGGTGCCCAGCGACGGCTGGAAGGCGACGGCGACCGTGCCGGTCTCCGGGTCGGCGACCTGGTCGACGGCGGCCAGGGCGTCGTCGAGGGAGTGCATCATCGAGTCCAGGTGCCGCTTGAACTCGACTCCCGCCCGGGTCAGCCGCAGCACCCGGCCGGAGCGGCGCAGCAGTGGTGCGCCGGCGTCCTTCTCCAACCGGGCCAGTGCCCGGGAGACCGCGGGCTGGCTGATCCGGTGCGCGAGCGCGACCTCGGTGACGGTGGTGCCGTCGGCCACCTGCTGGAACCAGCGCAACACGTCCGTGTCCATCGGGCCCAGTGTCCCCGAGACTGTCCGGCGTGGCGGTCCGCACCTGCCAGAATGACCAGCATGTCCTCAGACATGTCCTCCGACTCCCCGGGTGCCCCGTCCCGTCGCCTGCGGCTCTTCTCCGGAATGCAGCCCACCGCCGACTCGCTGCACCTGGGCAACTATCTGGGGGCGTTGATCCACTGGGTGGCGCTGCAGGAGAGCCACGACGCCTACTTCTTCGTCGCCAACCAGCACGCGCTGACCGTTCCGCAGGACCCGGAGGTGCTGCGCCGGCGCACGCTGATCACGGCCGCGCAGTTCCTGGCCGCGGGTGTCGACCCGGAGCGTTCGGTGCTGTTCGTGCAGTC
>DAIOVT010000086.1:0-10951 GCA_036758885.1 Kineosporiaceae bacterium | reverse complement strand
CATTAGCTCAACGTCATTCACCTTGCCGGGCAACGGGTTTCGTTCCCGTCCGGTCTTCAGTCCTCGAGTTCGAGCACCCGGCCCGCGACCACCAGAAGACAACTCTGTGCCCCGGCGGCGAGCCTGCGGTTCACCTCACCCAGCCGGTCGCGGAAGAGCCTGCCCGCCGGGCTCGCCGGCACGACCCCCCAACCGGTCTCCTCGGCGACCGCCAGCACCCGGCGCCGGGCCGAGGTCCAGTCGTCGACGAGCGCGGCGACCTCGCTCTGCCAGCGATCGCCCCAGCCGCCGGACGGGTCGTCGAACGCCCCGATCCGACCCAGGACGGCGCCCACCCAGCCGCCGACGGAGTCGAACAGCACCGGCGCCCCCGGTGTGCGGAGCAGCCGTAGACCGTGCTCGGCGCCGCTCTCGTCGGTACGCCAGTGCGCCGGACGCCGCTGCGCGTGCCGGTCGATCCTGCGCTGCCACTCCGGGTCGGTACCGGGATCGGGCCGTTGGCCGGTGGCCAGGTAGACCACCTCCGGTTCGGCGGCCAACATCGCCTCTGCCAGTTCGGATTTGCCCGAGGCGGTTGGCCCGAGCAGCAACCGGCGCTGCACCGGTTCGACGCCGCTCCCGCTGTCGCCGGCGGCGTCGATCACCATCCCGGACGCACCGGCGCGGGCGCCCCACGCGGCCAGCAGCCGGCGCAGTCGGCCGGACGGCGGCACACCGGTCAGGGCGACCGGCTCGGCTCCGGGTGCGAGCGCCTCGATCCGGCGCAGGGTTGCCAAGTGGTCGGCAAACCCGTTGTGCGGCCGGGTGCTCGGGATCGTCCCACCCTGCGATGCCGAGGAGCCCTGCGGTGCCGAGGAGCCCTGTGGTGCGGAGGAGCTGAGCACCCGGCCGGAATCGTCCAGGCAGGCAAGCGCCGCGGCGTCCAGGCGGGCCCCGGAGAGCGCGTCGAGCGCCTGCGCGGCAAGCGGTTCGGGGCCGGGCGCCCAGAGCAGGGTGCGTCCGGCGGCGCCGATCACCAGGGCCGCCGTCCGGGCCGGACCGGGGAGCGCGAGCACCCGCACACCGTCGAGTTCGAGGGCGGCGCCGGGGTCGGGGATGCGCGCCGCCTCGCCGAGACCGAGTCCGGTGAACACCAGTGGTGCGGTGTCGGTGCGGACCACGAGCCGCAGTCGCTGAGCCGGGGCCGGCGCGATGCGCGGCGGCGATCCGTCGACCGGTGCCGCGGCCTCCTCGAGCACGAAGGGAGAGGTGTCCGACACACGGCGAGAGTAGCGAGCCCGGCTAGGGTGCCGCTCATGAGTGCCTTGAGCGGATGGGTCTGGGATCTTCGCGCGGCGGACGGTTCGTCGGTGCCGCGTGAGCAGGTGACCCAGGCGGGTCAGCCCGAGGAGGGCTTCCCGAACCAGGCGGACGCCGAGTCGTGGATCGGTGAGAACTGGAAGGCGCTGCTGGACGGCGGGGCCGAGGAGGGGTTCCTGCTGAACGACGGCGAGACGGTCTACGGCCCGATGAGCCTGCGCCCGCCCAGCTGAAGCGATCGGGGCAGGAACGCCTCAGGCGGGGAACTCGCCGCGCTTCACCTGGGGCCGCGGCATCCGCAGCCGGCGCAGCTGCAGCGAACGCATCATCGCGTAGGTGCCGGTGCCGACCGCCTTGTCGCCGAAGCGTTCGGCCGTCTTGGCGTTCACCCGGCGGCGCAGCAGGAAGGCGTCGATCGCCACGGCGATCATGATCACCCAGACCAGGGTGGTGGCGATCAGCTGGATCTGCACGCTCGGCACCAGGCTCATCGACAGCGCGATGACCGCGAACACCAGGAAGAACTCGCCGATGCTGTAGCGGGCGTCGACGTAGTCGCGCACCCAACGCTTGGCCGGGCCCTTGTCGCGGGCCGGCAGGTAGCGCTCGTCGCCGGTGATCATGGCCTGGCGCATCAGGGCGCGCTCGGCGTTGCCCCGCGCGCGTGCCTCCTGCTTGGCGGCCCGGCGCTCCTCCTTGGTGGCGTTCGACTTCAGCGCGGGGGAGCCGACCAGCGGACGCTGGTTGCGCGCCTCGGCCTCCCGGCGGCTCGGCGTCGGACGCCCCTTGCCGCCGGGTCGCGCCGATTCAGCGACCGCGTCGTCGGTGGTGGTCACGCCGACGGAAGAGGTCTCGTCCTGGTTTCGCTTGCCGATTCCGAACACCCCCCAAGCCTACGGGGCCTGCACGGACATCGAGGGCCGGATGGCGGCGGATCGGCGAGTGGTTACCCGGTTGTTGCCGAGTCGCGCCGGCGGACGGGCCCACCGGGCTGCCGGACTTGTCGTGCGGCGTCCGGCTCGTAGGCTGGACGCCGTGACCGAACAGAGCTCAGGGCAGAGCAGCGAACAGGGCATCGAGGCACGGATCGCCGACCGGGTCGGCGCCCAGCGGGACTCGATCCGGGCCGACCTCGAACGTCTCGCGCGCATCCCGAGCGTCTCGGTGCCGACGTTCGACCAGAGCCACGTCGAGGCCAGCGCCGAACTGGTCGCCGATCTGTTGCGCGCGTCCGGCATGCCGGAGGTGGAGATCCTGCGGGTCGGCCCGCCACAGGCGCCGGTGGCCGGTGCCCCGGCGGTGGTGGCGCGTCGTCCGGCGCCTCCCGGAGCGCCCACCGTGCTGCTCTACGCGCACCACGACGTGCAGCCACCCGGTTCCGAGGACGGCTGGACCACCCCGGCGTTCGAGCCCACCGAGCGCGACGGCCGGCTCTTCGGCCGCGGTTGCGCCGACGACAAGGCCGGGATCTGCGTGCACCTGGCCGCGCTGCGCGCCCTCGGTGACGACCTCGGCGTCGGCGTCACCGTCTTCGTCGAGGGGGAGGAGGAGATCGGTTCGCCGAGCTTCGAGGCCTTCCTGCAGACGTATCACGACCGCCTGGCCGCCGATGTCATCGTGATCGCCGACTCGACCAACTGGCAGGTCGGGGTGCCCGCGCTGACCACCAGCCTGCGCGGTCTCGTGGACGGCGAGATCAGGGTGAGCACGCTCGACCACGCGTTGCACTCGGGCATGTTCGGGGGCGCCGTCCCGGACGCGACCACAGCGCTGATCAAACTGCTCGCCACCTTCTGGGACGACGACGGTGCCGTCGCGGTCGAGAACCTGCCCACCGGTACGCCGGCCCCGGACGGGGTGGCCCAGTACACCGAGGCCGAGGTCCGCGCCGACGCGGCGATGCTGGACGGCGCCCGGCTGGTCGGCCGCGGCTCGCTCGCCGAGCGGCTGTGGTCGGGGCCCGCGCTCAGCGTGCTGGCCACCGATCTGCCCGGGCTCGGCCAGGCCTCGAACACCCTCGCCGCCTCCGCCACGGTGAAGTTCTCGTTGCGGGTACCGCCCGGCGCCGAGCCGGCGGCCTGTCTCGAGGCCATCGCCGAGCACACCCGCCGGCACGTGCCGTGGGGGGCGAGCGTCGAGGTGCTGCCCGGCGAGACCGGCTCGCCGTGGACCGGGGACGTCGCCAACGAGGTCTACGCCGTCGCCCGCCGATCGCTCGAACGGGCCTGGGGCACCCCGCCGGTGTACATGGGCGTCGGCGGCTCGATCCCGTTCATCGCCGCGCTGCAGAAGGTCTATCCCGAGGCCGTGGTGCTGGTCACCGGCGTCGAGGACCCGGACTCGCGGGCCCACGGCCACGACGAGTCCCTGCACCTGGGCGAGTTCGAGCGCGCCTGTGTCGCGGAGGCCCTGCTCCTCGCCGGGCTCGCCGGAACCCGTTGATCGTCAACCGGTCCCGGAATCTGCCGCCGGCCACCGGTCACCGGGAGTCGGGCAGCTGGTCACCCTCGACCGCGGGACCGCTGCGGGAACGCAGCGGTACGCCGGCGGCCGGCCAGTTGCGCGGGGCGCGCGGCGTCGGCACCTGACCACGCACCTCGACCGAGGCGGATCGAATGGTCGGCATGTGCCCGCCGGCGCTGATGATCCGGGTGATCTGCTCGGGCTGCAACGCCGGCGCCCACAGGTGCCCCTGGCCGAGGTGGGCGCCGAGCCCTCTGACCAGATCGGCCTGTTCGACGTCCTCGATGCCCTCGACGATGATCTGCATGCCCTGGCCACGGCCCAGTTCGACGATGCCGCGCAGCAGGGCGCGGCCGTCCTCGCTGGCGTCCTCGAGGAACGACTTGTCGATCTTGAAGGTGTTCGCCGGCAGCCGGCGCAGGTAGCTCAGCGAGGAGTAGCCGGTGCCGAAGTCGTCCAGCGCGGTCTGCACGCCCATCGCCGAGAGCTGGCCGAGCCGCATCAGCGCGGTGTCGACGTCCTCGAGCACCGCCGACTCGGTGATCTCCAGAACCAGGTTGGCCGGGTCGATGCCGGTGCCCTGCAGACAGGTGAGGACGTCGGAGACCAGGTTCTGGTCGGTGAGCTGGTCGGCCGCGAGATTGACCTCGAGCACCAGTGGATAGGCGTCGGGGAACTCCTCGCGCCAGCGCGCGAGCTGGCGGCAGGCCTCGTCGAGCACCCAGCCGCCGATCGCCCGGATCTGACCCGTGGCCTCGGCGAGCGGGATGAACACGTCGGGCCGGACCTCGCCGCGATCGGGATGGTTCCAGCGGACGAGTGCCTCGATGCCGTGCATGTACCCGGTGTGCAGGTCGACGATCGGTTGGTACGACAGCGACAGTTCGCCCCGTTCGGCGACACCGATCAGCTGACCGGAGAGTTCAGTGCGTTCGCGGGTCTGGTCGTGCATGGCCGGTTCGAAGGTGACCCGGTGCCCGGTGCCGCGGTTCTTGGCGTAGCTGAGCGCGAGGTCGGCGTTGCGGAAGACCTCGAGCGCCTTGGTGCCGTTCCCGGGGCGTGCGGTGGCGACCCCGATGCCGGCCTGCACCCGGATCAACCGGCCCTCGATGTCGACCGGCTGGGCGAGCGCCTCCTCGATCCGGTGGATCACCTCGGAGGGCCGCTGCATCTCCCGCGGGTCGGTGACCAGCACCGCGAACTCGTCGCTGCTCAACCGGGCGATCACGCTGCGCCGGGGCGCGGCACGGTGGATCCGGGCCCCCACGTTGCGCAGCAACCGGTCACCGAAGTCGTGACCGAAGGAGTCGTTGACCGCCTTGAACCCGTCCAGGTCGATCAGCGCCACGGCGATGGCGCCCTGACCGGAGTCTGCCTCCAGGGCGGCCTCGAGCTTCTCGGTGAACAGGGTGCGGTTGGCCAGTGAGGTGAGTTCGTCGTGGGTGGCCTGGTACTTCAGCGCGCCGACCAGCGAGGTGATCCGGTCGCGGGCGAAGACCACGGCCCGGCTCATCTCGCCGAACTCGTCCGAACCGGAGAGCGGTTGTTCCTCGTACACCGCGGCCGAGGTGACCCCGCGGATGTCCTCGAGCACCACCCGGACGTCCCGGGTGATCGCCCGGAACAGGGCGGTGAGCAGGTAGAACACCACCAGCAACGCGGCCAGGGTGAGGATCAGCGGCTGGTTGCGCTGTTCCATCTGCTCGGCCTCGCGGCGCTGCAGCACCTCGTCGAGCCCGTCGACCACGGCCGCGTTCAGCGCGGCCGCCGCATTGACCAGGGCGCTCACCTCGGCGCTGTCGTCGTCCCGGGTGGCCGGCTGCTTGTCCGTGCCGCCGGACGCCGTACCGGTGGACGTCGAGCCGGACGTTGTGCCGGTGCTGTTCGACAGGGTGTTCAGATACCGGTTCACCGCGGTGTTCAGCGCCCACGACTCGGTGTTCAGCTGGCCGCGCAGCCCCGGCCAGCTCGATGCCGCGGTCGCCGTGGTCAGGTCGACGGTGATCTGCCGGCCGGCGTCGCGGAAGTCGCTGGCGCTGACACCGAGATCCATGTCGGCGACCCCGAGCCGCCGCTGGCGCTGGGCGTCGGCCACCGCCATCACCAGGCGAGGCATGCCGTCGATCATGGTCAGTGCCAGGTAGTGGCTGTCCAGCCGTGGGTCGAGGGTGAGACCGGAGAGGTCGGAGACCTTCTTGATCAGTTGATGGGTCGCCCGGGCCGCCGCGTCGGCCCGTGACTCGCGGACCTCGGCGGTGATGTCGCCGGCGTAGGCGTCACGCAACTGCAGGCGCAGCCGGGCCCAGTCGCCGGTGACGTCGAACTCGCCGTCCGCGGCGCCGACCACCGCGTCGTCCACCTGACGGGCGAAGGAGCTCCAGGACTCCGCGCCCAGCGGCGGTGCGGAGTCGGGGGAGCTGCCGGCCAGCGTGCGTGCCTGACTGAGACCGAGCACCAGACGCACCATCGGGTCGATGCAGGCCAGCCCCTGGCGTTCACGACGGGTGGCGGCGAGTTGATCGGTGGACTCGCGGAAGGCGGTCGCCATCAGCATGCACAGCGGTACCAGGAGCAAAATGGCGATGACACCGAACTTGCCCGCGACCGTGAAGCGGCGCATCAGCCGCATGCCCGGCCGCATCACTTGCTCCATCCCGCCATCCGCTCGGTTCGAGTGCACACGATCCGCCGATGTGAGATCGGCGATGCCGTCGCGCACGAGCCGCGGGCCGGATGAACACGTGACGGATGTATCCAGCCCTCTGTCGGATGGCCCATCGGCCGGTGAGTCGCGGTTCTTGACGAGCCACAGGCTCGATCACACGAGTGCCGGTAGTCCCTTCGGGGGCCGGACAGGTGGTCGTGAGAGGGTCGGCGCATGCGCGTCGTCCTCGCCCCGGCCGACTTCCGGGGCAGTCTGTCCGCGGTGCAGGCGGCGCAGGCGATGGCCGCCGGCTGGGCGGCGCAGGCCCCGCAGGACGACGTCGTCCGCTGCCCCCTGACCGGCGACGGGCTGGGCTGGCTCGAGGTGCTGCAGGCCGCGGGGGAGGGCGACCTGCTGGTGGTCACCGTGCAGGGGCAGCCGGCGACGGTCCTGATGCGCACCGAGCCGGACGGCGTGCCGACCGCCTATCTGTCGCCCGCTCAGGTGATCCCCGGGCAACCGGCCGGACGACCCGCCGGCGACGGTGCCGACTCGGGTGCCGACTCGGGTGCCGACTCGGGCGCCGACTCAGGCGTCGACCCGGGGGCCCGGAGCTCCGGCCCGCTGGCGGCCCTGCTCCGCGCCGCGACCCAGGCCGGGGCCCGGCGGGTGGTGGTCGGCCTGGGCGGGCAGGGCAGTCACGACGCCGGCGCCGGCCTGCTCGCCGCGCTGGCCGGCGTCCGGGATCCGCGGCTCGGCTCCGGTGCGGCCGGCCTGCGCGGCATCGACGCGGGCGATCTCGACTGGCTGCCCGGGGTACGCGCCGAGTTCACCGCCGGGTCCGGTGCCGAGGCGGGCGGCGTCGAACTCGTCGCCGCCCACGACGCCGAGACCGTGCTGCTCGGGTTCCACGGTGCCTCGCTCGACCTCGCCGAGCAGGGCGTGGTCTCCCGGGCCCGGGCGCAGGAACTGGAGCGGGGGGCCGGCGACTTCCGCGAGGCGGCCGAGCGAGCGCTGGGTATCTGGGGCCGGGACGACGGCCCCTCGGCCCTCGCCGGGTCCGGCGCCGGTGGCGGGCTGGGCTACGCGCTCGCCCTGCTCGGTGCCCGGCTGGAACCGATCACCCCGATGACGCTGGGTCTGGTGCGGTTCGAGGAGCGGCTGGCCGGCGCCGATCTGCTGGTGCTCGGCGAGGGCAGCTTCGACTGGCGTTCGTTGCGCGACGGACCGGTGCATGCCGCGGCGGCCCTGGCCGCCGCCCGGGCGATCCCGTCGGTGCTGATCGCGGGGCAGGTCGGAGTGGGCCGGCGCGAGGCCCAGGCGATCGGGCTGGACGGCGTCTACCCCCTCGCCCGGACGCCGGAGGAGGTCTCCGAGGCACTCGCCGACCCCGCCGGGGCGCTGACCCGGCGCACCGCCCGGGTGGCCCGTTCGTGGTCGACCAGCCGCCGGTAGCCGGGGTCACGGATCGGCCCGGACGGCACGTCGTGGCGCAAGGCACTGGCCCCCGCCGCCGTCGGACGTATTCTGGTAGCGCCGAACCGCTGCACGATCGGCGTCCGCCCGCAGAAATCGGGGCGGACGGCGGGAATGAAGCGGGCGGCGCTGCTGCTTCAACTCAACGATGAGGCGGACGCCGCGTCGAAAGACTTTGCTCCAAAGATCAGATCGACATCAGATCACCACGGACGCACGGAAGAAGGACCGATGACCGTCGACGCACAGCTGACCCAGACCGAGGCCCCGGCCCAGGAAGCTCTGGCTCACCAGATCTCACTGACCCCGGCGGCCGCCACGATGGCCAAGTCGCTGCGCGACCAGGAGGACACCGCCGACCTGCGTCTTCGGGTCGAGGTCCGTCCCGGTGGTTGCCACGGCCTGTCCTACAAGCTCAGCTTCGACGACCAGATCGACGACGGCGACGCGATCGTCGACTTCGAGGGTATGGAACTGGTCGTCGACCCGGTGACCGCGGGCCAGCTGGCGGGCGCCACGATCGACTTCGTGCAGACGCTGCAGAAGCAGGGCTTCACGATCGACAACCCGAACGCCACCTCGAGCTGCGCCTGCGGCGACAGCTACGCCTGCGGCTGAGCGGCCGACGCTTTCCGCGACGCCTCGCGGCGTCGTACCCGAACCGGTTCCCTTCGGTACCGATCCGCCCGGATCGCCACTGAAGGGGCCGGTTCGGTGCGTTTGAGCGGCCCCGGCAATGGCCCGGTAGCGGGCCTGGTGGCGGCTCGGAACGGTTCGTCCTGGTCGCGGGCGACAGTAGGCTCCTGGAGTGCGTATCGCCGTAACCGGGTCCATCGCGACCGATCATCTGATGACATTCGACGGCCGGTTCTCGGACAGCCTGATGGTCGAGCACCTGGACCGGGTGGCACTGTCGTTCCTGGTGGACGATCTGCAGATCCGCCGCGGGGGGATCGCCGCCAACGTCTGCTTCGGCCTCGGCCTGCTCGGTCATCGCCCGCTGCTGGTCGGTGCCGTGGGGGAGGACTTCGTCGACTATCGGTCGTGGCTCGAGCGACACGGCGTGGACTGCTCGGCCGTACACGTCAGCCAGCTGCGGCACACCGCTCGCTTCATCTGCACCACCGACTCCGACCATGCCCAGATCGCCTCGTTCTACGCCGGCGCCATGCAGGAGGCACGCCAGATCGAGCTCGGTCCGCTGCACGCGCAGGCACCGATCGATCTGCTGCTGATCAGCCCCAACGACCCCGAGGCGATGCTCCGGCACACCACCGAGGCCCGGCAGCGCGGCATCCCGTTCGCCGCGGACCCGTCGCAGCAGCTCGCCTGGAGCGACGGTGACCTGGTCCGCAAACTCGTGGACGGCGCCACCTACCTGTTCAGCAACGACTACGAGGCGGAGCTGATCCGCAACAAGTCGGGCTGGACCGAGGAGCAGGTCCTCGACCGGGTGCAGGTGCGGATCACCACCTACGGCAAGGACGGCGTGGTGATCACCCGCGGGGGGCGGGACGGTGAGCAGATCCGGGTGCCGGTGGTGCCGGCCCGCGACGCGGTCGATCCGACCGGGGTCGGTGACGCCTTCCGGGCGGGGTTCATCGCGGCGCTGGCCTGGGGGCTGAGCCTCGAGCGCTGCGCCCAGTTCGGCGCGCTGATCGCCACCCACGTGATCGAGACCGTGGGCACCCAGGAATACGTGTTCGAACCCCGGCAGGCCCTGGAGCGTTTCGCCGCGGCCTACTCCGCCGACGCGGCCGCGGAGGTCGCCCCCTTCCTGGCGGGTGTGCCGGGGTGAGCCGGCGCGTCCCGGTGACCGCGACCGGCGTCGTCCGGGGGGACCTGTGAGTGCACCGCCGGCGGCGTCCAGGTACGCCTTCGACGCGGCGCTGGCGCAGACCCTGCCGGGGGAGGACCTGGTGGCGGTGGGCGGTGACCTGCGGCCCGGCACCCTGCTGGACGCCTACGCCAACGGCCTGTTCCCGATGGGCCTGGGCGACGGTGGCGCCGACCCGTTGGGCTGGTGGTCCCCGGACCCGCGCGGGGTGATGCCGCTGACCGGTATGCACGTCTCGAGATCGCTGCGGGCCGCCCGGAAACGGTTCGAGATCAGCTTCGACACCGCCTTCGACGAGGTGGTGCTCGGCTGTGCCGATCCGGGCCGCACCGGCGCGTGGATCACCCCGGCGATCAGCCGTGCCTACTCACGACTGCACGAACTGGGGCACGCACACAGCGTCGAGTGCCGCCAGGACGGCGACCTCGTCGGCGGTGTCTACGGGGTGTCGATCGGCGGCCTGTTCGCGGGCGAGTCGATGTTCCATCGCCGCCGGGACGCCTCCAAGGTGGCTCTGCTGGCGCTGGTCGAGTTCCTTGCCTCGGACGGCGATCAGCACCGGCTCTTCGACGTCCAGTGGTCGACCGATCATCTGTCCGGTCTCGGGGTCGTGGAAGTGCCCCGGAAGGAGTATCTGCGTCGCCTCGACAGGGCGCTGAGCAGGCCCGGACCGAAATGGGACGACGCGGCCGCGACCTGCCGGGCCACCCCTCCTCGATAGCCGTGAAGGGCACGCGCTACTGTGCTTGCAGCAACCCCGTCGGATCGTGTTCCCGGTCGAAGGATCGACCGGGCCGTAGCGCTGGAAGGGCCACAGTTGCTGTTGCATTCGAAGCGCCGCGCCGCAGATCGCGTGAGTCGCCGATTGCTGCTGGTCGCAGCGCCGGCGGTCCTCCTGCTGTCGGGCTGTTCGGCGGAGGTGAAGCGGGGGTGGATGCCCTCGACGCCCGAGACCACGAACCAGACCGGGCGGATCATGGCGCTCTGGAACGGTTCCTGGATCGCCTTGCTGGCGGTCGGTGTGCTGGTCTGGGGCCTGATGCTGTGGTGCATCGTGGCCTACCGGCGCCGTCGTGGTGAGACCGGCTATCCGCAGCAGATCCGGTACCACGTGCCGCTGGAGACCATGTGGACGATCATCCCGGTCCTGATGATCGCCGTCATGCTGGTGTTCACGGTGCGCGACCAGCACGCCCTCGCCGACACCTCGGCGACGCCCGACGTGACCGTCG
>DAIOVT010000085.1:0-10972 GCA_036758885.1 Kineosporiaceae bacterium | reverse complement strand
AACGTCAACTCGCTGCGCAGCATCGAGCGCGCCGTCCGGTACGAGATCGGCCGGCAGGCGGGGGTGCTGGGCGCGGGCGGCAGCATCACCCAGGAGACCCGGCACTGGCACGAGGACACCGGGGTGACCACCTCGGGGCGGGAGAAGTCCGACGCCGAGGACTACCGCTACTTCCCCGAACCCGATCTGGTGCCGATCGCGCCCGACCCCGCCTGGGTCGAGAAGTTGCGCTCGGAACTCCCCGAACCGCCCGCCGAGCGCCGGCGCCGGCTACAGGGGGAGTGGGGCTACTCCGACCTCGAGATGCGCGACGTCATCAACGCCGGTGCCGTCGAGGCCATCGAAGCCACTGTGGCACAGGGGGTTTCGGCGACCGCGGCGCGCAAGTGGTGGATGGGTGAGCTGGCCCGGCAGGCGAACGTCCGGTCGAGCGACCTCGTCGACCTCGCGGTCACTCCCGAGCAGATCGCCGAACTGCAGTCCCTGGTGGACGGCGGCGAGCTCAGCGACGCCCTCGCCCGGCAGGTTCTCGAGCACGTGCTCAACGGCGAGGGCTCCCCGGCCGAGGTGGCCACGGCCCGCGGTCTGAAGCTGGTCAGCGACGACGGTGCGCTGACCGCGGCCGTCGACGCCGCGATCGCCGCGAACCCCGACGTCGCCGAGAAGGTACGTTCGGGCAAGGTCGCCGCGATCGGTGCCCTGGTCGGCGCGGTGATGAAGCAGATGCGCGGCCAGGCCGACGCGGCCAAGGTCAAGGAGTTGCTCACCGAGCGTCTCACCGGAGACTGAGCGTGGCCGGGCAGCCCTTGGGCGGCAACGGGTTCGGGGACGGTCGGCCGCTGGTCAGCGTGCCCGGTCCGGAGTTCCTGGACCTGTGGCCGCAGGGCTCCGCGCCGGTCGACCTGACCGTCTGGGCGATGGCCGACGGCGACCCGGTGCCCGGCGGGCCCTCGGGGGCGCCGTCCCTCGTGGTGCCGCCCTACATGGGTGCCGGGCGGGTGGCGCACCGGCTCGCGGAGGTGCCCGGGCTGCGTGCGGTGCAGTTGCTGACCGCGGGCTACGAGGACGTGCTCGCCGCGGTGCCGGCCGGGGTTGCCCTGGCCAATGCCGCCGGAGTGCACGACACCTCCACGGCGGAACTGGCTGTGGCACTGGCGATCTCGGCGTTGCGCGGTATCGGCGACTTCGCCCGGGCCCAGGTCGAGGGGCAGTGGTTCTTCGGCTTCCGCCCGGCGCTGGCCGACCGCCGCGTGCTGCTGATCGGAACCGGCAGCGTGGGCACCGCGATCGCCCGGCGGCTCTCGGTGTTCGAGGTCGAGCTGACCCGGGTCGGCCGGACCGCGCGGGTCGACGAGCACGGCCCCGTGTACGCGGTCGGCGAGCTGGAGACCCTGCTGCCTCACCACGACGTGGTGATCCTGGTGGTCCCGCTCACCGAGGCCACCCGGCATCTGGTGGACGCAGCGTTCCTGGCTGCGATGCCGGACGGCGCCCTGCTGGTCAACGTCGCCCGGGGCGGGGTCGTCGACACCGATGCCCTGCTCGCCGAACTGAACACCGGCCGGCTGCTCGCCGCGCTCGACGTCACCGACCCCGAACCCCTGCCACCGGATCATCCGTTGTGGCGAGCCCCCGGAGTGCTGATCACCCCGCACGTCGGCGGCAACACCTCGGCCTTCCTGCCTCGGGCCAAGCGCCTGCTCGTCGACCAGCTGACCCGCTACGCCACCGGCGCCCCCCTGCAGAACGTCGTCACCCCATGAGCGGGCAGGGTAGTTGACCGTGCAGTTCTGCATGATCACGACTTGGTTGGGGCGTGATCATGCAGAACTGCACGCCGGCCTGTGCGCACCATCCCCAAACCCAGCGTGATCATGCAGAACTGCACGCCGGCCCGTGCGTGCGCCATCCCCAAACCCAGCGTGATCATGCAGAACTGCACGCCGGCCCGTGCGTGCGCCATCCCCAAACCCAGCGTGATCATGCAGAACTGCACGGCCGCGCAGTTCTGCATGATCACGCTGGGGTGTGGTGGTAGCGGTTCAGCAGCACCTGGACGATTCGTGGTTCCACACGATCGGCACCGGGCAGCAGCGGGGCGCTGACCAGATCGGCGCCCGCCGTCCGGGCACGTGCCTCCAGGTCGCTCGGGGCGAGCAGATAGAGGGCGACGGCGATGCGCCGTCCGTGGTTGCGGCGGCGGACGCCGGCGACGACGTCGGCCAGGGCCGGCGGGGTGGTCAGGTAGCCCACCGGTACCGGCCTGCCGAGGCGTTCGCCGAGCAGTCGTGCCGCCCGCTCGACGTCGGCCACCGCGCGTGCCCGGGTACTGCCCACCGCGGCGAGCACGACATCGTCGGAATCGGTTGCGCCGCAGTCGGTCAGCCGATCGCGGAGCACCTCGGCGAGGATCGGGTCGGGGCCCAGGGTCGGGGTGGTGATCGTGGGAATCGGTGCTGCGGCGGCAGCGGTCTCGATGTCGACCGAGACGTGGAATCCGTGGCCGAGCAACAGCGGCACGACCACGGCCCGGCTCGGCGACGGAAGTGCGGCCAGGGTCTCCGGGAGCGACGGGCGCTGTACGCCGGCATCGGCGAACGCCGCCCGCACGTCGAGCCCGCCGAGGTCGGCGGTCGCACGGAGCAGGGCCTGCACGGTGGCGCGGCCGGCCGGGTTGCGGGTGCCGTGCGCGCAGCCGATCAGTATCGGTGGCGGCAGCGTCCGGTCAGTCACTCGTCAGTGCGGTGATCAGCGAGCCGACCAGCGCGCCGGTGCCGGTGTCGAGATCGGTCGGGGTGAAACCCATTCGGACGACGACCATGTCGGCCGACGGAACCACGATGACCTGCTGTCCGTCATGACCGGAGGCCCAGTAGGTGTCGGCCGGCATGTTGGGGTCGTACAGGCCGTCGCTCTGCTGGTTGGTCCACCAGCCGGCGGCGTAGTTCGGGTCAGTGCCGGGCACGTTGCTCGGCTTGCTGGAGAAGGCCATCCAGTCGGTGGGCACCAACTGGGTGCCTCCCCATCGGCCGTTCTGCAGGGCGAGCTGGCCCATCTTGGCCCAGTCGCGCGGGGTGGCCCACAGGTACGAGGAGCAGACCGGTGTACCGGCTGCGTCCGGCTCGATGATCGCTGAGGTCATGTCGATCTGGTCGAACAGGTTCTGGGAGAACATGTTTGCCGGATCCTTAGTGCGCTGGGCGAGTATCCGGCAGAGGATGTTGGTGCTCCCCGAGGAGTACTGCAGGTGGGTGCCGGGTGGGTACGCGGCGGGCAGCGAGGCGGCGTACTTCGACATGTCCTTCTCGAGGTAGAGCATGCGGGTGATCGGTGTGCCGAGCGCGTAGGTCTCGTCCCACTCGAGCCCGGCGGTCATCTGCATCAGGTGGGTGATGCTGATCCGGGAGCGGTCGTCACCGGACCATTCCGGCAGCAGGTCGGTGTCGGTGCGCTTGAGCACCCCTTTGCTCTCCAGCGCGCCGGTCACCAGGTTCGCCGCCGACTTGGCCATCGACCAGCCCAGCTGCCGGGTGCCGGGGCCGAAGCCGTCGGCGTAGCGTTCGGCGACGATCTTCCCGTTGTGGACGACGACCACGGCCCGGGTGCCGAGCGCCTGCGCATCGGCGCGGCCGACCCCGAAGGCGCCGTCCAGGGCCGAGTCGACCGCGGCCTTGGCGGCGGGTGGGGTGAGAACCGCCGGACTCGCCGAGGTGCTCGACCACGGCGCCCCCAGCCGCGGTGTCGCCCGGGTGATCTCGGCCAGATCCGGGCGCTTCTCGTCCAGCGTGCATCCCCGGCTAGGGGTGTAATACGCGGTCTGCGGGTAGAGCACACCCAGGATCGCCGATCGTGCGGTGCCGTCGGCGCTGTTCACTCTGGTGCGCATGTAGGGCACCAGCGGGTTCGCCGGCAGGTCGGCCGCCGGGTCGGCGCGGTCGGCCATCAGCGCGACGGCGCAGGCGTTGTGCGCCGCGTAGCCGGTGCCGGTCTTGAGCAGCGGCCGCGCGTAGATGATCGCGCCGCCGATCACTGCGAGCAGCAGGGCCAGCACGACGCCCAACGAGATCAACACCCTGCGACGACGGGTCATTGGCGGAGACTACAACCGGGCGCGAACCCGTGGCCGATGCGGTCTCGACATTGCGTGAGACAGATCACTACCTTTCGGACATGAAGCGCATGGCGATCTTGGGTGTCACTGCTCTGGCCGCACTCGGCATGGTGACCACCGGGCTGGTCTCGCCCGCCGTGGCCGGGCAGCCGAACCCGCCGGTGACGGCCGGCGGGCACGGTGAACGTGCTCGCCCCGACCGGGTCGTGGTGATCGTGGTCGATGCACTCTCCCGCGAGATCGTCGACCGCTACCGGATGCGCAACGCGCAGCGGCTGATGGCCGACGGGGTGAATGCGCCGAACGCGCTTCTCGGCCACCTCGGCTCGGTCACCGTGGTCACCCACAACGTGATCACCTCGGGCCTGCTGCCGAAACACATGGGCTGGGTCTCCGAGGGGTACCGCGACAACGGGGCGCTGGCGAGCAAGAACGCCAACCCGTACTGGTACACCTCCGACTGGACGGCGGAGGAGATGTTCGCCGTGCAGAAGGCCCAGGGCTCGCCCAAGCTGGCCGACTACCTGCACGCGAAGCGTCCGGGGTCGAAGGTGATCGCGGTGAGCCCCAAGGGTTATGCCGGTTACGGTCTCGGCGGCCCGGGGGCCGATTCGATCGTCACCTTCTCCGGACGCAATTACGACTGCGACGGCGACGGTGTGAAGAACTGGCGTGGCCCCGACGGCGTCAACGTGCCCGGCTATCTCTCCGCCCCCACCTGCGGACGCTTCTACGTCGACTCATCCAGCACCGAGTACTACGACACCAATTCCGATCCGGCCTGGATGTACCCGTTGGACGGCGACCGGTACACCAACGGCAAGGACCCGGCCCATCAGGGTGCGGACGTCTGGTCGGCCGACGCCGCCATCGCGGCGATGAAGAACGAGAACTGGAGCGGTGTGTTCGTATCGCTGCCCGGTGTCGACAAGGCGGCGCACATGTGGGGCGGCGTGGACGATCCCGGTGCGGCCAAGGACGGCGACCCGATCACCCACATGGCGAACGCGACCGCGGTCGCCGACGCCCAGATCGGCAAGATCATGACCTATCTGCGAACGAGCAAGCAGCTCGACCGCACTCTGGTGGTGCTCACCGCCGACCACGGTTCGGTGCCCGGCCGTAACTTCCACGGCATCAACGACGGCACGATCAACGGCGGGTACACGAACTGGTACTACGGCAAGGGTGCCAACGGCGACTACGACAAGCCGCAGCCCGCGTTGGCACCGATGGTCGCCACCGGCAACCTGGCGATGAGCTACAGCGACAGCCAACTCTCGTTCTGGCTCAAGGACACCGGCGCCGCGAAGATCAAGCAGGCGGTCGGCATCGCGGCGAAGATGCCCGACGTGACGGCGGTCTGGGTCCGCAAGGGCGACCGGTTCGTGATGGCGGGCAAGCCCTCCCTCGGCCGGATGACGCCGGCCGAACGGGCCTGGTTCCAACGCTGGGCGCAGACGCTGCTGAACACCGCGGCGGGCCCGACCGGGCCCGACATCGTCGCCACCCTGCGCGACGACACCACCTATTCGGTGGCCGGCGACCACGGCGGTATTCAGCGCCGGGCGCAGCAGATCCCGATCGTGTTCGCCGGCGCGGGGTTGTCGTCGAGGGACCTCTCGGCCCCGGTGCGTTCGGTCGACATCATGCCCACCGTGCTGCGCACCCTCGGCATCAAGGTGGGCGCGACCGACGGCATCGCCTACGACTTGCCGGTGGCACACCGCCGCTGAGCGGTGCCGCGGTGACAGGGTTGGCCGCTATGAGTGCTTTTCGCGATCTGCACGTGCCCGGCAACCCGTTCGTACTGGCCAACGCCTGGGATCGGGGGACGGCGCGGGTGCTGGCCGCGCTCGGCGCCCAGGCGATCGGGACGTCGTCCGCGGCGCACGCCTTCACCCTCGGACTGCCGGACGGCGGCCAGCTCGGCCGCCAGGAGGCGATCGCGCACGCGGCGGCGCTGTCGGGCGCCACCCCGTTGCCGGTCTCGGCCGATCTGGAGAACGGTTTCGGCGACGAACCCGACGCGGTGGCGGAGACGGTCACTGCTGCGGCCGCCGCCGGACTGGCCGGGCTGAGTATCGAGGACACCGCATTGCCGGGTGCCGAGCCGTACCCGTTCGACCTTGCCGTGCAACGGGTTTCGGCCGGAGCCCAGGCTGCCCGGGCCGCCGCCGAAGCAGGGCCGGACATCTTTCTGCTGGCCCGGGCCGATGGTCTGATGCTGGGCAGCTACGACCTCGGCGCCGCGATCGACCGGATCAAGGCTTTCGCCGCGGCCGGTGCCGACGGCGTCTACATTCCGTTGCTGCCCGACCTGGACGCCGTCCGGCGGGTCTGTTCGAGCGTGCAGGTGCCGGTGAACGTGCTGGCCGCCGGGCCGATCAGTCGGTTCACCGTCGCCGAACTGGCGGACGCCGGAGCGGCCCGGATCTCGCTCGGCTCGGGCCTGGCCCGGCTCGTGCACCGGACGCTCGTCGATGCCGCCGGCAGCATTCTCGGCGAGGGATCGCTCGAGGTGCTCACCGGCGGCATCGGGGGAGACCGGGTCGACGAGATGCTCGCCGCCGGTCAGCGGGTCACTGCTCGGGAACCTCGGTGACGCCCTCGTAGAGGCCGATGTTGTTGCCGTCGGGATCGGTGAAGATCGCCCACCAACTGGTCTCGCTGATCGGCTGCTTGGCCATCACCACGATCGCGCCGGACTCGACGGCCTTCGCCAGGGTCTCGTCGATCGAGTCGACCTCGACGTAGGAGCGGGGCTCGGTGAACCCCTCGCTGCGCGGTGCCAGCCCACCGCCGCTGATCTTGTTCGGGGCCTGCCACATCGGGTAGTCCTCGAACCCGGGTGGGGCCGAGATCGACCAGCCGAACAGGTTGCTGTAGAAGGCTTTTGCTCGTTCCAGGTCGCTGACCGGGATGTCGATGTGCGTGATGTCGCCGTGTGCCACGAGAGCACTTCCTCTCGGTTCCTGGGTTTGCGATCATCGCCAGTCAACACCAGAGCCGGTCGGTCGTACAGTGCGGGTCGCGTGGCCGAGGGGCTTCCTGAGGAGGAACAGCCGATGACACAGGACGACGGGCAGACCCGGGCGCGGGCGGCGTTCGAGGCCGCCGGGATCCCGGTGGCGATCACCCGGCACGGACCGGTCCGATCGCTCGCCGAGGCGGCCGCGGCGCGGGGCGTCGAGCCGCGGGACATCGTCAAGACCCTGGTGGTGCGGTTGGCGGACAACGACTTTCGCTTCGTGCTGGTGCCGGGAGACCGTGAGATCGGCTGGCCGAAGCTGCGTGCTGCTCTCGGTGTGAACCGGATGTCGATGCCTGATGCGGCCACCGCCAAGGCGGTCACCGGGTACGAGCGGGGAACCATCACCCCGTTCGGGGCGACGCATCCCTGGCCGGTGATCGCCGACGCGACAGTGGTGGGGCGGTTGATCTCGATCGGGGCCGGGGTGCACGGTGTGGCAGCGACGGTCGAGGGCTCGGACGTCGTCCGAGCCCTCGACGCGCAGGTCGCCGATGTCACCGATCCGGTGGATCCGGCCTCACCGGTCCGGTAGATCGTGCCGGCTGGTCAGCCGCCGTTCAGTACCTGGTTGACCGTACGGATCGCGACCCCGGAGGCCTGCACGGCGTCCAGGTGCGAGGCGAACGTCGCCGGGGTGACGTCGTCCGAGCTGCCGACGTTGCCGACACCGTGGTAGCAGAGCACCAGCCAGGTGTTGCTCGCCCGTGCCTGGTCGGCGGCGGCCCGGATCTGCGAGGCGGTCGTCGACGTGGTCACGTAGTAGGTACGCAGCCGGTACCGGTCGGGGTTGGAGATCGAGTTGGTACCGCCGTCGGTGCTGCGGCAACCCTGGAAGTACTGGCCCGCAGCGTTGGTGACGTTGCTGTTGTAGGCGCCGTACGGGTACGCGCAGCTGGTCGGGGTGACCCCCACCTGGTTGCGGATCACGTTCTGCGCGTCGTTGAACTCGGCGGCGATCTGCGAGGACGACAGCGACGCCAGGTTCGCGTGGTCGCGGGTGTGGTTCCCGATCTCGTGCCCGGACGCCGCCACGTCACGCACCTGGGCTGCCGTCATGTTGGTGCTGCCCCAGGTCAGGGCGTCGGAAATGATGAAGAACGTCGCCTTCAGCCCGCGGGAGTTCAGCGCCGGCAGGGCGTTGGCGTACTGGTTCGACTTCCCGTCGTCCAGCGTGATGCTGACCCGGCCCTGACCCGAGCTGGTCGGTGTCGGTGTCGGTGTCGGTGTCGGTGTCGGTGTCGGAGTCGGAGTGGGCGTCGGGGTAGGCGTCATCGTCGGGGTTGGCGTGGGTGTCGGTGTCGGTGTCGGGGTCGGGGTCGGGGTCGGGGTGATGGTGGGCGTCACCGTGGGGGTGACGGTCGGTGTGACCGTGGGAGTCACGGTCGGCGTCGGTGTGACCGTGGGTGTGACGGTCGGTGTGACCGTAGGAGTGACGGTCGGCGTCACCGTGGGAGTGACGGTCGGCGTCGCCGTGGGTGTGACGGTCGGCGTGACCGTAGGTGTGACGGTCGGCGTCGGTGTGACGGTCGGCGTGACCGTGGGGGTGGGTGTCGGCGTGCTGCCCCCCGCCTGCTCGAGGCTGTACTGGTCGGTCTGCAACCAGCCCGGCTGGTAGATGATGTGGAACGCGATCAGCCGCCTCGCGTTGGCCGGCGTGGTGAAGGTACGCGAGTACTGCCGCCAGCTGCTGCTCGCCGGAATGGTGCCGAGATACTGCACGCTGGTGGCGCCGCTGCTGGTGATGAACTGGATGTCCAGCTCGGTGGCGACGTTCGACTTGTAGTAGTCGCTGAACGTGTAGCTGGTGCCACCGGTGACCGCGACGCTGTCGTGGATCCACTTGGCGTCACCGGAGGAGCGCGACGTCATGGTGACCTTGACGCTGCGATTCCCGCTGTATCCGTTGTTCTCGTAGCTGAAACTTGCCGAGTTCGAGCCCCACTTGTTCGTCGTCCAACTCGCGGGTCTGTTGCCTGCGCTCGTCTCGACCGAGCTGTTGGGCATCAGGTTCGTCGCCGCAGAAGCAGAAGGACCGGCGACCAGCGGCAACGCCAGTAGCGAGGCCGCGACACCGATCGTTGACAACTTCAGGACGGTTCGAACTTTGCGCATGAAATCCTCCGGCAACGGCACGGCAATCACATCCGGTCGCAAACCATGGCGATGCCGGACGATTTTTGGCAGGCTACGCCCCGGCGACCTCGCTCCGGAGAGGCTTTTGTGAAACTCGCCATAGGCCAACCGAATCGTCTGATCCTGAGCGGATTGTCTGTGGGAGTGTTCAATGTCTGAGCCGTCGATGTCTGAGCCGTTGATCTGGAACGAGACCGTCCGCGAGGAATGGATCGACTACAACGGCCATCTCTCCGAGGGCTACTACGTGGTCGCCTTCGGATTCGCCACCGACGCCCTGATGATCGCGATCGGTATGACGCCCGAGTACCTGGCCGAGACCGGCACGTCGCTGTTCACTGTCGAGGCGCACGTGCGCTACCTCGATCAGATCCTTCCCGGGGGCGAGCTCGAGATCCGCACCTCGGTGATCGGGGTGACCGGCAAGTCGGTGTGGCTGTGGCACGAGATGTGGTGCGAGGGCAAGCTCCGGGCGACCGAGGAGGTGCTGCTGCTGCACGTCGACACCGAGGCCGGCCGGGCCGCGGAGTTCCCGGGCCCGCTGCGTGAGGTGTTGCAGGAGAAGTTGGTGCCGGTGCCGCCCGAGGCGTCCCGGCGGATCGCCCCACGGAAAGCCTGAGGTCTCGATGGATCTTGAACTGTCGCCCGAACAGCGAGCGGTGGTCGACACCACGCGTGCCTTCGTCGAGCGGGAGCTCGTGCCGCACGAGGACGAGGTGGAGCGTTCCGGGCATCTCGAGCCGGCCCTGGCCGAGCAGCTGCGGCGCCGGGCGATCGACGCCGGCCTGTACGCGGCGAATCTTCCCGAGGACGTCGGCGGCGGTGGCCTGGACACCCTGACCTGGATGTTGATGGAGCGCGAACTCGGCCATACCGGCTACGCGTTGCAGATGCACGCGGTCGCCCGGCCCTCGCGAATCCTGTTGGCCTGCAAGGACTCCCAGCGTGAGGAGTACCTGCTGCCGACCGCGGCGGGCGAACGTTCGGAATGTCTGGCGATGACCGAGCCCGAGGCCGGCTCCGACCTGCGTGGAATGCGCACCAGGGCCGTGGCCTCCGGTGACGACTGGGTGATCACCGGGACCAAGCACTTCATCTCGCACGCCGACCTGGCCGACTACGTGATCCTGTTCGCGGCCACCGGCGAGGAGATCGCGGACGGCGCCCCGCGGCGCGCCGAGATCACCGCGTTCCTGGTCGACCTGAACAGCCCGGGTCTCGAGGTGCTGCCCGGCTACAACAGCGTCTCCCACCGCGGCTACCAGAACTCGATCCTGGCCTTCGACGGTTGCCGGGTGCCGGCGTCGGCGGTGCTGGGTGAGGTGGGCACCGGGTTCGACGTCGCCGGAACCTGGCTGGGCACCACCCGGCTGCAGGTCGCCGCGACCTGTCTCGGCCGGGCCCGCCGGGCGCTCGACCTGGCGGTGCAGTACGCCGCCACCCGCAAGCAGTTCGGCCGTCCGATCGGCCGCAACCAGGGGGTGGCCTTCCAACTGGCCGATATGAGCACCGCGCTTGCCGCCGCCACCTGGCTGACCTGGCACGCCGCATGGCTGGTCGATGCGAACAAGGACGCCGAGAGTGCCATCGCCGCGGCGAAACTGCAGGCCAGCGAGATGCTGGCGAAGGTCGCGGATGCGGCGCTGCAGGTGCACGGCGGCATGGGGCTGATGGACGAGTTGGTGCTCGAGCGG
>DAIOVT010000084.1:0-10985 GCA_036758885.1 Kineosporiaceae bacterium | reverse complement strand
CAGGGCCTACATCCTCCCGCCCCTTGATAGGCCGCTGTGACGTAGGTGGATAGCCCCCGCGCAGAGCCCGTGGATCGGTCCTTCAACGAGTCCGCAAGAAGTTCCGCAACGGCCGGAAGTTGCCAGCGGCGGCCAACGCGCGCAACGCCGCGTTTCCGCTGGTCAGATAAGGTTCCCGGCACCGGCAAGCAGTAGCCAGCAACAGCCAGAACGGCGTTGTCAACTACCCCTGGTACTACTGACGGGACACAAGAACGTGCGCCACGAACCATGGGAAGCCCTGAAACAGAGGGGCGGACACACGTTCTGCACCAATGGGGAAGATCGGACGGCCCAGGACCGTCCGATCTTCCCCATTGGTGCGAATCACGCGAAAGTCTTGATCAACACCGGATTGGTGGCCCCCGCCGTTTCGCGCAACCGTCCTTCTGGTCGGTGTACGGATCCCCGTTCACCGGCGTGCGGGGCGGTGAACTCGACACCCTGTGCGCGATTCGGCCGGTGCGTCAGACTCAAGAACAGCGATCAGTGCACCCAGCGACCCAGGGGAAACCGATGACGATGGCGAACGACCGGCCGATCAGCAGGTTCGGTGCGGTGGAGCTCGACGACCTGCCCGAGGACCTGCGCGAGCGGCTGGCTCCGGTCGTCGAGAAGTCCGGCTTCATGCCCAACATCTTCCGGGCGCTGGGACGCCGCCCCGCCGAGCTGCGGGCGTTCCTCGACTATCACGACGCGCTGATGGACTCCGACGAGGGACTGTCCAAGGCCGAGCGCGAACTCGTGGTGGTGGCCACCTCGGGTGCCAACGACTGCCCGTACTGCGTGGTCGCGCACGGGGCGATCCTGCGGATCCGCTCGAAGGAGCCGCACCTGGCCGATCACGTCGCGGTCAACCCGTTCGGTGTCGACCTGGCACCCCGGCAGCGGGCGATCCTCGACCTGGCGCTGGCCCTGGCCCAAGAACCCGGACGCTTCACCGACGCCCATCTCGAGGCCGCCCGCGCGGCCGGCCTGACCGATGACGAGATCTGGGACGTCGGCTCGATCACCGCGCTGTTCGCGGCGTCCAACCGGCTGGCGCATCTGTTCGCGCTGAAGCCGAACGACGAGTTCTACACGATGGCCCGCTGAACCGGCCCCGCGGGAACGCTCAGAGCAGTCCCGCCTCATGGACGACGATCGCCACCTGCACCCGGTTGGCCGCGCCAGGCCGGTCAGCACGTGCGTGACGTGCGCCTTGACCGTCGCCACCGAGAGGTAGAGCTCCGCGGCGATCTCGGCGTTGGTCTTGCCCTCGCCGATCGCCAGAGCGATCTGCCGTTCGCGTTCGGTCAGCGAGTCCAGCCGGGCCCGGGCGGCCTTGGTGCGGGGGTCGGCCCCGGCCGCCGCGGCAGCGGTCATCACCTGGCGGGCCACCGACGGCGAGAGGATCGGCTCGCCGCCGGCGACGCGGTGCACGGCGTCCAGAATCCGTTCCGGCGCAGTGTCTTTGAGCAGGAAGCCACTCGCCCCGGCACGCATCGCGGCGAGCACCATGTCGTCGGCGTCGAAGGTGGTCAGCACGATCACCTCGGGCCGCGGCCGTGCGGCGACGTCCGAGCGTTCGGCGACGATCCGTTCGGTAGCGGCCAGACCGTCCAGCACCGGCATCCGGATGTCCATCAGCACCACGTCCGGACGCTGCGTGCGCACCGCCTCCAGAGCCTGGGCCCCGTCGACCGCCTCGCCGGTCAGTTCGATGCCGCGATCGGCGCCGAGCACCAGCCGAAGCGCCGAGCGCACCAGCGGGTCGTCGTCCACGATCAGTACCCGGATCACATCGCTCATCGCGCCGCCCAGGGTAGCTCGGCCCGGACGACGTAGCCTCCGGCCCGGGCCCCGTGATGCAGGGTGCCACCGACCGCGGCCGCCCGCTCGGCCAGCCCGATCAGCCCGACGCCGGCACCGGTCAGCGGCGGCGTCAGCGGCGGGTTCGGCCCGGTGGCCTCGTTGCGCACCTCGACCAGCAGTTCGTCGCCGGCTCGTCCGGCGATCAGCACCACGACCGGGGCGCCGGGAGCGTGCTTGCGCGCGTTGGTCAGCGACTCCTGGACGATCCGGTAGGCCTGCCGGCCGAGCCAGGTCGGCGGGGTGTCGGCGAGGTTGCGCACCAGTTCGACCTGGCCGACACTCCGGGCCTCCTCGACCAGCACGTCGAGATCGGCGAGCGTGGGCTGCGGACGTTGCAGGGCAGCGTCGGCACCACCCGGGGTGGAGCGCAGCACACCGAGCACACTGCGCAGCTCGGCGAGCGCCTCCTGCGCGGTGGTCTGGATCACCTTGGCCTCGACCCGCACCTGCTCGGGCGGCAGGTCGTCGCGGAAGGCGAGCACCCCGGCATGCATCGACAGCAGCGAGATGCGGTGCGCCAGAACGTCATGCATCTCCCGGGCGATCCGGGCGCGCTCCTCGGCCTGGGCCTGGCCGACCCGCAACGCCTGTTCCCGCTCGGCCGACTCGGCCCGCAGCCGCAACGAGTGCACCAGCTCCCGGCGGGCGCCGATGAACATGCCGAACGCCACCGCCAGCGCCGTCATCAGCGCCGTGACCGCCAGCTGCAACAGCCACGGGGTCACCGTGTCGGTGGGCAGCACCACGCTGTAGAAGGTGCCGGCCGCCGCCGAGAGCAGGGCGACCGGAACCAGCTCACGCACCCGCCGGCGGGCGGCGATCGAGACCAGACAGATCAACGCCGCGGCACCGGAGGCGGCCGAGACCGCGGTCAGCGCGTTGACCACCAGGGCCACCAGCAGCGGACGGCGCCGGTGGAAGGCCAGCAGCAGCACCGCCAATGGGCCGAGCACAAACATGTCCACGCGGGTCAGGGTCAACATCCACGACGACATCGGCCGGGGCATCGCAGCGAACGAGAACCAGGCCAGGAGTGCGCCGAACACCGCGGCGACGATCATCCGCCAGGCATGGCCCCAGCGGGTCAGCGGCGGCTGCCCGGCATCGGAGAAGTGAGCGGACCTGCGGGCGAACAGGCGGGTCAACCTCGCCACCGCCGCCGTCTCAGCACTCACCCGCACCAGCCTAGAAGGCAGGCGCGACGGCCGGCAGCGCCGATCGGCGGAGGATGACTAGACCAAAGTCGATCGCCCTGCCTACCGGTGCCCGATGCCCGGCACCGGCCGCCGCCGGGAAGGTTGAGTCATGATCGAAGTGACGAACCTGAGCAAGCGTTACGGCGACTTCGCCGCCGTCGACAATGTCTCCTTCACCGCCCGCCCCGGGGTGGTCACCGGTTTTCTCGGTCCCAACGGCGCCGGCAAGTCGACCACCATGCGGATGCTGTGCGGGCTGGCCCTGCCCACATCGGGGCAGGCGACGGTGCTCGGCCGCCCCTACCGCGAACTGCCCGACCCGACGTCGCTGGTCGGCACCCTGCTGGACGCCTCGGCGCAGCACGCCGGACGCACCGGCCGCGAGATCCTCACCCTGGCCGCCACCGCACTGGGCCGGCCGAAGAGCCGGGTCACCGAGATGCTCGACGTCGTCGGCCTCAGCGAGAAGGAGTCCCAGCGCCGGCTGCGCCAGTACTCCCTCGGCATGCGCCAGCGGCTCGGTCTGGCCCAGGCCCTGATCGGCGACCCGGGCGTGCTGATTCTTGATGAACCCGCCAACGGCCTTGACCCGCAAGGGATCCACTGGATGCGCGAACTGCTTCGCGGGCTCGCCAGGGAAGGCCGCACGGTGCTGCTGTCCTCGCACCTGTTGCACGAGGTCGAGCTGATCGCCGACGAGCTGGTGGTCATCGGCCAAGGCCGGATCGTGGCCCAGGGCACCAAGAGCGAGCTGCTCGCCGACGCCGGCACCCGGGTCGCGGCGCTCGAACCCGATCGGCTGCGCGCAGCGCTGATCGCCGCCGGACTGACAGTCAGGACGGCGGAGGGGACCGTTCTGACTGTCGAGGCGACGTCCGAGCAGGTCAGCCGGGTCGCCCTGGAGGCGCAGGCGGTACTGACCGAGCTGACCCCGGCGGGCGGGGCCGGACTGGAGCAGATGTTCCTCGAACTGACCTCGGCGACCGACCGGGCACACCTGAACAACAACATGAACAGCAACAACAGCAACTCGGAGGTGGCGGCATGACCGCGACGACTCATCAGCCCGGCCCGACGCAGGTGACGGCCTACCGCGACGTCGTGCCGCAGGGCCGGCCGGGAATCGCCTGGAACCGGTTGATCCTGCTGGAGTTGCGCAAGATCGTCGACACCCGGTCCGGACGCTGGCTGCTGATCGCCATCGGCCTGATCACCGCCGCGGCGCTGACCGTCGCGGTCGCCGTCGCCGATTCCGGCGGATCGATGCTGAGCTGGATGTCACTGCTGCAGGTGACCAGCATCGTGCAGCTGATGCTGTTCCCGGTGCTCGGCATCCTGGCCACCACGGCCGAGTTCTCCCAGCGCACCGGTCTGGTCACGTTCACCACCGAGCCCCGGCGCAGCCGCGTCGTCCTGGCCAAGATCGTGGCAGCGAGCCTGTGGGCCCTGGCCGGTCTGGTCGTCGCGGTGCTGCTCGCGGCACTCGCCCACGTCGCTGCCGTGCAGTTCCGCGGGGCGGCCTGGGACTGGCACTTCGACCCGGCCATGTCCGGTGGTCTGGTGCTCACCCAGTTGCTCGGGGTGGCCCAGGGCCTCGGCTTCGGTCTGCTGCTGACCAGCCCGGCCGCCGCGATCGTGGTGTTCTTCGTGCTGCCGACGGTCTTCGGGATGCTCGGCGGCATGGTGAGCAGCTTCGACAAGATCGCCCCCTGGCTCGACCCGGCCCGTAGCACCTCGCCGCTCAGCGAAGGGACGATGGCCGGCAGCGACTGGGCACATCTGGCGGTGTCGCACTCGGTATGGGTGCTGCTGCCGCTGGTGGTCGGCACCTGGCTGCTGACCCGGCGCGAGATCAACTGATGCTCAGCTGGAACCGTTGACCGCTCAGCGGATCGCCAGCGTGTAGCCCGACCCCGCGGCCAGCCATTGCGCTGTGCCGATCGGGGTCGGTGCGCTGCGGTCGCCGGTGTCGCCGACCCCGAGCTGACCGGTGGCGTTGTCACCCCAGCACTGGGCGAGGTTCTGGTTCGAGCGGGCGCAGGTGTGCGCCGACCCCGCGCTGACCTGCCACCAGTCCGTGGCGGAGCCGACCTGCTGGGGCGCCGTCCACGAGGTGGTGCTGCCCAGCCCGAGCTGGCCGTCGGCGTTCTTGCCCCAGCACCACAAGGTGCCGTCGGTCTTGACCGCACAGGCATGGGCACCGCCCACCGAGACGGTGCGCCAACCGGTTCCGGCCAGCTGCACGGGGCTGGGTCGCGAGGTGGTGGTCCCGTCGCCCACCTGACCGTCGGCATTGTTGCCCCAGCACCACAAAGTGGCGTCCGAGCGCACCGCGCACGCGGAGTCGACGCCCGCGCTCACCGAGGTCCAGGTGCCGGTACCGATCCTGGCCGGGGCGTTGCGCTGGGTGGTGTCCCCCTGGCCCAGCTGTCCCGAACCGTTGGCCCCCCAGCACCACAGACCGTCGCCGCTCTGCCGGCCGCAGGTGAAGTCGCCCCTCGACGTGATGTCGGTCCAGCCCGCCGAGCCGACCTTGACCGGCCCGCTGCGCGGGCTGGTGTCGCCGAGTCCGAGCTGCCCCGAGCCGTTCGCCCCCCAGCACCACAACATGGCGTCGATGCGTCGACCGCAGCTGTGCGCGGCACCGGCGGCGACGGCGACCCAGTCGGTGTCCGAGCCCACCATGGTGGGCTTGGTCTTGTCGATGCTCGAGCCGTCGCCGAGCTGGAAGGAGCCGTTCTCGCCCCAGCACCACAGACTGCCGGTGTAGAGCACCCCGCAGGCGTGCATGGATCCGGCGGCCGCGTTCGTCCAGTTCGGCTGCAGCCCGGCCGCCTGCGCCGAGGTGATCGGGTTCGTCACCGGGGACGGCGTCTGCCTGCCGAGCTGGGTCTGACTGTTCCAGCCGGCGCAGCCGAGCACCCCGGTGGCGCTGATCGCGCAGGAGGCGAAACCGCCCGAACCACCGATCGAGAGCCTCGCCCAGGTCTCGGTGCCCATCTGGGTGGGGATGCTGGCGTTGCTCGTCGTCCCGTTGCCGAACTGGCCGTTGCTGTTCTGGCCCCAGCACCACCGGGTGCCGTCGCTTCGCAGCGCACAGGTCGTGCTGCCGATCCGGACCACGTCGGTCCAGGAACCGGTGACCTGGGTGGGGGCGGTGACGTCGCTGCCCGTGGTTCCGTTGCCGATCTGGCCGACGTCGTTGCGGCCCCAGCAGTAGAGGTCGTTGTTGCTGCGCCGCGCGCAGCCACCGCCGAACTCGGCGGTCACCGAGGTCCACGTGGTCGCCACCCCGACCTGGGTCGGCACGTTGACGTTCCCGGTGCCGGTACCCAGGTCGTTGTTCGCGTTCGAGCCCCAGCACCACAGCGTTCCGGCGGTACGCACCCCGCAGCTCTGCACGCTGCCGACGTCCACCGACGTCCACTGACTGCCCGAGGCGACCAGGGTCGGTGACTGCCGGGTCGTCGTGTCGCCGACCCCGATCTGGCCGACCGTGTTCTCGCCCCAGCAGTAGAGCGCGTTGGTGGTCTTGATCGCGCAGGCGTGGGTGCCGCCCACGGCCGGCTTGCTCCAGTCGGTGTCGGTCCCGACCCGGACCGGCGAGTTCTTCTGCGCGGTGTCACCGGGTTGACCGAGTCGGTAGGCGGTGCCGTTGGGCCCCCAGCACCACAACGATCCCGTGGTCTTGGTGGCGCAGGTGAAGGAGCCCGCGGCGACCTGCGCCCAGTCGGAGTCGGTGCCCACCTGGGTGGCCAGCTTGCGACCGGTCGTGTCGCCGACACCGAGCTGGCCGGTGTTGTTCGCTCCCCAGCACCACAGCGTGCCGTTGGTCTTGATCGCGCAGACGTGCTGGGCGCCGACCGAGACCCGGCTCCAGTCGGCGGTGGCCGGGCCGGGCGCGGCGAACCGGGTGTTGTCGGCGCTGTCGCCGGCCAGGCTGTTGGTGTTGTCGCCGGTGAACGACAGCATGCCGGAGACCGGAACGGCGACCGACAGCGGCGTGGAACCCGGGCCGGTGCCCACGGCGTTGGTCGCGGTCACGGTGATCGCATAGGTGACCCCGGAGCTCAAACCCGTTATCACGCAAGTCATCGAGGCGGTGGTACAGGCCCTCCCGCCGGGCTGCGCGGTCGCCGTGTAGGAGGTGATGGCGGAACGGCCGTTGTAGGCCGGTGCCGACCAGCTCGCGGTGATCTGCCCCGGGCCGGCGAACCCGATGGGGCTCTGCGGCGGGCCGGGCGTGATGGCCACCTCCCACTTCTTGGAGAGGTACTCCTCGACGGTCCTGGTCTCGGTGGCGGTCAGGGTGCGGTTGAGCACGATGACCTCGCCGATGTCGCCGTCCAGCGGGGTGCGGCTGCCGGGGGTCGGGAACGAACCGACGTACGCGGTGTCGGTGTAGCCGCCCCGCCAGCTTCCGCTGATCACCGGCGTCGAGTCCACGGCCGCGCGAGAGTTCACCGCGAGGCCGGCGTTCAGCCTGCCGCCGGCGTCGGAGAAGCTGCCGGTGAACACCGAGGATCCGGAGTACGAGCTGACCCCGCCGGTGGTGGCGTCGGAGGTGTTCCAGCCGACCACTCCCCCGGTCGCGGCGTTCGGGTACCCGTCCAGGCCGAGGCCGGTGTGTTCGCCGGCCCAGCCGATGGCCGCACCCCAGCCGTTGGGCGCAGAACTGCCCGATGTGCGACCGTTGGCGACCGCGATCAACGTGCGGTTGTTCTGCGCCACGGCGCCCAGGCCGGGAGCCGTCAGCTCGTACCCGTCCGGAGCGGTGCGGTCGAAGACCAGGGCGGGGCGGGTGCCGATCCTGGCCGGGGTCAGGGTGGCCGGGCTGCTCGCGATCGCGAAGCCGCCGAGACCGCCGTTGTTCTTCCAGCAGCCGACGTCGCCCGAGCCGATAGTGCTTCCGGTGCAACCGGTTCCGCTCCACATCGCCGTGGGACGCATCGCATCGAGCCAGACCGGCATGGCAGCGCCGGACATGATCGAGGCCGGGTAGGGCACCGCGGTGGTGGTTCCGGCCGGACCGTAGCCGAGGGCGTTGTCGGCGACCACCCTCAGCTGGTATTCCTGCCCGTTCTGCAGGCCGGCGAGCGTGCAGCTGGTGCTCTCCGGCCCCCTGACGCAGGTGGAGACGGGAGTGCTCGAGCCGGTGGGTGTGGCGGTGATCGTGTAGCCGATGATCGGTGAGCCTCCGTCCCAGGCGGACGGCACCCAGGTGACGGTGGCGCTCTTGTCGCCGGGAACCGCTTCCACCGTCAACGGCGCGGACGGGGTGAGGGGCTGCGCCCACTTGCGACCGAGATACTCCTCGAGGATCCGCCGTTCGGCGGCGGTGACGTTCCGCTTGAGCACGATCACCTCGCCGACGTCGCCGTCCAGCGGTGAGGACCAGTCACCCAAGGACGTCGAGGCCGCACCGATCCGCAGATCGTTGCCGTAGCTCCGCCAGGGACCCGCCACGGTGGTGGTGCTCGCCGGGGTGTTGCCGTTGACCGATGAGGCGACGCGGAGCGCCCCGGAGGAGTCGTCGTAGGTGCCGCTGAGCACGACGGGGGTGTCGTTGGCCATGTCGGTGTTGCCGCGTGTCTGGGCGTTGCTCGAGTTGAATCCCACGGCGTAGAAGACGTTGACGTTCGGGTAGCCGTTGAGCAGGAACCCGGAGTGCACACCGGGCCACACCGCCAGCGCACCGGCGTAGTTGGTGGTGGCGTCGAGGGTGGTCCGGGCCCGGGCCACGGCGAGCACGGTGCGGTTGGCCGAGCCTACGGCGCCGATCCCGGACCCGTTGAGCCGGTAGGAGTTCGGCCTGGTGCGGTCGAAGCGCAGGGCAGCGTGTCCGTTGATCGCGGCCACCGTGTAGGTGGCCGGGTCGAAGGCCACGGCGTTGCCACCGGTGTTGCCGCGGTTCTTCCAGCAGCCGACCGTGGCGCCGGGGCCGGCCTGCGAGCCGGAGCAGTCGCTCGCCGGGGACAGGCTCGCCGTCGCGCGAGCGTCCAGCCAGACCGCGAGATCGGTGCCGTCCATGATCGTGGCCGGGTACGGCAGACCGGTGACGGTGCCGGCCGGGCCGTTGCCGTTGGCGTTGACCGCCCTGACCGTGTAGGTGTACGTGACCCCGTTGGTGAGCCCGGTCAGGGTGCAGGTGCGCGGAGTGACCGCGGCGCTGCAACTGCGGGTCGGCAGCGAACCGTCCGAGGGGGTGGCCAGCACCTGGTATCCGGTGATGACCGAGCCACCGTCGTTCGCCGGGGCGTTCCAGGTGATCACGCCCTGGCCGTCGCCGTCGGTCACCGCGAGGCCGGTGGGCGCACCGAGCGAGGCCACGCAACCGGGCGCCGAGACCGGCCGCTGCGCCGAGTACCAGTTGCCGACCCGGGCCCGCACCGACGGTACGGTCGCCGCCGTGCCGACGTCGAGGGTGTGGCTGGTGCCCGTGAGACCGGCCGCCAGGCTGACACCGCCGCCGTCCAGGATCTCGTAGCGCACCCCCGCCGGCACCCCGACCGCCGGGGTCCAGTCGATCCGGCAGTCCGCGCCGGCCAGCCGGGTGCCGGTGGCCGCGGTGGGCGTCGCCGTCGTCAGATCGGCACCGGTCAGGGACGCCGCACCGCTGGTCTGTGCGGTGAACGCGGCGCCGATCATCGCCATAGCGGCCGCCAGGACCAGGGCCAGACCGAACAGGGACGCGACAAGCCGATGGTTTCGGGTGTTCAGAACGATCTCCTCCCCCCACTTGCTGGGTCGGACACCGATCCGCGGTGCTGCAGTGAATCGCCTGGCTTTTGCCCTGTTGGGCGCAGTGATCGACTCCGTTGGGCGCAGCGACCAACCCTGATCGGGTGCCGGCGCGCGGGGAACGGCTACTGGATCAGGTCGCGGTGCAGCGTGCGGTGCCGCAGCGCGGCACGCAGCAGGGTGCACGCCTCGGGCCGGGCCCGCCAGCGGCGGGCAAGCAGCGCGCCCGACTCCTGCACCAGTTCCAGCCAGCGCAGCTCCCGCAGGACGGCGAAGAACAGCGGCGAGGTGTCCTCCTCGCCGAGCTGGCGCCGTCCGGCGACCCGCCAGCCGGACTCGGCGAGCACCGCCTGAACCAGCAGCCGCACGTCCTCCTCGCCGACGTCGTCCCCGTTCTCCAGAACGGCGAGCACCACCTCCCAGGCCACCGCCTGGGCCGAGTACTCCGGGCCGATCAGGCCCGCGGCGACCGCCGTCCACAGCGCCTCGCCCTCCTCGCGGGCGGCGCGCCCGGCCGGGGTGGGTTCGAGGCGTCCGCCGCGGCGGCGGATCAGCCCGAGCCGGGTGGCGCTCTCCCGGAGCACGAGCACCGGGTAGGCGTCGACCTCACGGTTCGACGGGCCGATCAGCTCCTCGCGCCAGCCCAGGTCGTCCAGCGCCCGGGCCACCGCGCGCGGCGGCAGATAGCCCGCCGCGGTCAGCTGCACGCCGTCACCGATCTCGGTGAGCAGCCACAGCAGCGGCCGCAACAGCGCCCGGGCCGCGGTGCCGGTGGCCGGTTCGACCGGTTCGACCAGCCGGTTCGCCAGCGGCGCCAGTACGGCGCTGCGGGTGGTCGACCCGGCGCTGCGCACCCAGCGGGAGAGCCGTTCCCGCACCACCCGGTCGTACAGCGACTCCCCCTCGAGCTCGTCGCGGGGGCAGGTCAGCACCGCGACCGTGATCTCGCCCTGCCGGTCACGCCAGCCGCGCCCGCCCGGGGTGAGCTCGCCGCAGGCGACGGTGAGTTCGAGGGTGTCGGCGACACACTCCATGGCGTGCGCCTCGGCCGGCCCGAGGCTCTCGCCCCAGGTCAGCAGCTCGGTGCTGGGCGGCTCGATGCCCGAGCGCTGACCCGCCCGGCGCGCCAGCGCGCGGCTGCGGTCAGGGGCCACC
>DAIOVT010000083.1:0-11027 GCA_036758885.1 Kineosporiaceae bacterium | reverse complement strand
CGAAACTCTCCAGCTCCGCGCCTTTGAGGGGGCCGGGCAGTACCTCGCGCTTGAGCAGGGTGCGCTGCGCGTAGAACTTGCCCCGGTCCGACTCGTTGACCCCGTACACCGCGGCGCGGCTGGCCCCCCAGCCGCCGGCGAAGATGCCCGAGCCCTGCACGACGCCGTCCGGGTTGATGCCGTTCACCTTGATGCCGTGCTCGCCGAGCTCGGCGGCGAGCAACCGCACCTGGTGCGCCTGGTCGGCCTTGGTCGCCGAGTAGGCGATGTTGTTCGGGCCGGCGAACACCGAGTTCTTGCTGGAGATGTAGACGATGTCGCCGCCGAGCTTCTGATCGATGAGAACCCTTGCCGCCGCGCGGGAGACCAGGAACGACCCCTTCGCCATCACCGCGTGCTGCAGGTCCCAGTCGGCGACCGTGGTCTCCAGCAGCGGCTTCGACAGCGACAGCCCGGCGTTGTTGACCACCAGGTCGAGGCCGCCGAAGGCGAGCACCGCCGCCTCCACCATCGCCTGCACCGCGGCCTCGTCGGAGACGTCCACCTGCACCCCGACGGCGATATCGGTGCCGCCGATCCCGGACGCCACGGCCTGCGCCTTCTGCAGCGACAGATCGGCGATCACCACGCACGCCCCTTCTGCGGCAAGGCGTTCGGCGATCGCCTTGCCGATCCCGGACGCCGCACCGGTGACCAGCGCGATACGGGTGGCCAGTGGTTTCGGCCGGGGCATGCGGGCCAGCTTGGCCTCCTCGAGCGCCCAGTACTCGATGCGGAACTTCTCCCGCTCGTCGATCGGCGCGTAGCGGGACAGACCCTCGGCGCCGCGCATCACGTTGATCGCGTTGACGTAGAACTCCCCCGCCACCCGGGCGGTCTGCTTGTTCGCCCCGTACGAGAACATGCCCACGCCCGGCACCAGGATGATCAACGGGTCGGCGCCGCGGATCGCCGGCGACTCCGGTGTGGCGTGCCGGGCGTAGTAGGCGGCGTAGTCGGCCCGGTAGGCCTCGTGCAGCTCGGCGACCCGGGCGCGCACCTGCTCGAGCGGTGCGTCCGGCGCGGTGTCCAGCAGCATCGGCTTGACCTTGGTACGCAGGAAGTGGTCGGGGCAGGAGGTGCCCAGCTCGGCCAGCCGCGGGTGGTCCGCACCGGCCAGGAAGTCGAGCACCACATCGGCGTCGGTGAAGTGGCCGACCATCGGCCGGTCCCGCGAGGCGATACCGCGCAGCAGCGGCGCGATCTCGGCGGCCCGGGCCCGGCGCCGTCCCTCGGGCAGCGGCTCGAACTCCGGCAGCCGCGCCCCGAAGGGTTCGGGCCGCGAGTTCGCGGCGATGTACCGCTCGGCGGTGCGGATCATCCACAGCGAGTTCTGCTCGCACTGTTCGCTGGTCGCACCCCACGCGGTGATCCCGTGCCCGCCGAGCACCACCCCGATCGCCTGGGGGTGCTCCCGCTTGATCGCCGCGATGTCGAGACCGAGCTGGAACCCCGGACGGCGCCAGGGCACCCAGACCACCTTGTCGCCGTAGACCTGCTTGGTCAGCGCCTCGCCGTCGGCAGCGGTGGCGATCGCGATGCCCGAGTCGGGGTGCAGGTGGTCGACGTGCGCGGCGTCGACCAGGCCGTGCATCGCGGTGTCGATGGACGGCGCCGCCCCACCCTTGCCGTGCAGGCAGTAGTCGAACGCGGCGACCATCTCGTCCTCCCGCTCGACACCCGGGTAGACCCCGGTCAGGGCGCGCATCCGGTCGAGCCGCAGCACGGCCAACCCTTGCGCGGTGAGAGTGCCGAGGTCGCCGCCCGATCCCTTGACCCAGAGCAGTTCGACGTCGTCACCGGTCACCGGGTCACGCTCGGTGCCCTTGGCCGAGGCGTTGCCGCCGGCGTAGTTGGTGTTGCGCGGGTCGGCTCCGAGCGCGTTCGCCCGGGCGATCAGCTCCGAAACGGCCTGGGGCTGCTGACTCTGCGTGGTTTCCCTGGTCATCGCTCTCGTCTCAAGGGGTTCGGTGGGTTGGATCCGGTCGGGGCGCTCGATCGCGGACGCATTTGTGCTGTCGGACGAACACAAATGCGTCCGCGTCCACGGAGGTCAGGGGTTCAGGCGCCCCAGCCGGCCTGGGTGCCGCCGACCCGGTCGGCGGCGATCGTCTCGAGGTAGCCGCTGGCCGCGAACGCCGCCATCGGGTCGGCGGGCAGGCCGCGCTGCTCGCGCCAGGCGGCCAGCGCCGGCCGGACGTCGGTGGCGAACGCGTCCATGAACACCGCGTTCGCGGCCAGCACGTCGCCGTCCTGCTGGGCCTTGGCCAGCGCCGGCCGGTCGAGCAGCAGGGCCCTCGCGGTCATCTCCTGCACGTTCAGCACCGACCGGATCTGGCCGGGCACCTTGGCCTCGATGTTGTGGCACTGATCGAGCATCAGGGCCACCGTGGAGTCGGCGTCCAGACCGCCGCCGCGGATCACCTCGACCATGATCCGGAACAGCTGGTAGGGGTCGGCGGCGCCGACGATCAGGTCGTCGTCGGCGTAGAAGCGGGAGTTGAAGTCGAACGAGCCGAGCTTCCCGAGCCGCAGCAGCTGGGCGACGATGAACTCGATGTTGGTGCCCGGGGCGTGGTGACCGGTGTCGATGCAGACCACCGCCTGCTCGCCGAGCGCGCTGACGTGGGCGAACGCGGTGCCCCAGTCGGGCACGTCGGTGGCGTAGAAGGCCGGTTCGAAGAACTTGTACTCGAGCACCAGCCGCTGACCCGGCTCGAGCTGGGAGTAGATCGCGGCGAGTGACTCGGCGAGTGTCTCCTGTCGCTGACGAAGGTCGTTCTGGCCCGGGTAGTTCGAGCCGTCGGCGAGCCAGATCTTCAGGTCCCGCGACCCGGTCCGGCCCATGATCTCCAGGCATTCCAGGTGGTGGTCGATCGCCTTGCGGCGCACCCCGGCGTCGGCGCTGGTCAGCGATCCGAACTTGTAGGCCTCGTCCTGGAAGGTGTTGCTGTTCACCGTGCCCAGGGCCATGCCGTGATCGGCCGCGTAGGCGCGCAGGGCGTCGAAGTCGTCGACCTTGTCCCAGGGGATGTGCAGCGCGACCGTCGGCGCCAGCCCGGTGAAGCGCTGCACCTGGGCGGCGTCCGCGATCTTCTCCTGCACGGTGCGCGGCGTGCCGGGGGACGGGAAGACCCGGAACCTGGTGCCCGAGTTGCCGAACGCCCAGCTCGGCAGCTCGACGGCGACCCTGGACAGCGTCTCCTGGATGTCTGCGAAAGCGACCATGGTTCCTGGCTCCCTGATGCGATGAAGCGATTCAAGCGATGGGTTCGCCGCCGGGTCGCGGTCCCGCCGTCCACCTCTCGACGGACGGCGGGACCGGCCGGGCGGCCGGGTCGGGCCCGATCAGAAGGTGAACCCGATCAGAAGCTGAACTTGTCGATGTTGTCGGCGTTGAAGGCGAACGGGTCGCCGAGCAGCACGGTCGAGTCGGCGCCGACGGTGAACTCGCCGAGGGTGCCGGCGGTGAACTTGTCACCCTCCTTGCCGGTGATCGTGCCCTTGACCAGCGCGTCGGCCGCGTAGGCGGCCAGGAAGCCGAGGTCGGCCGGGTTCCACAGGTAGAACTCCTTGACCGTGCCGTCCTTGACGTACTGCTTCATCTGGTTGGGCGTGCCCAGACCGGTCAGCGCGACCTTGCCCTTCTTGTCGGACGTCGACAGGTACCGGGCCGCGGCGGCGATGCCGACCGTGGTCGGCGAGATGATCCCCTTCAGGTTCGGGTGGGTCTGCAGCAGCGCCGCGGTCTTGTCGAAGGAGGTCTGGTCGTCGTCGTTGCCGTAGACCACGTCGACCAGCTTGATGTTCGGGTAGCTGGCGGCCAGGTCCTTCTTCATCAGCTCGATCCAGGCGTTCTGGTTCGTCGCGTTCGCGCTGGCCGACAGGATGGCGATCTCACCGGAGTTGCCGATCTGCTTGGCGATGCCCTCCACCTCGACCTTGGCCAGCCCCTCCGGGGAGGCCTGGTTGACGAACAGGTCGCGGTACTGCTTGTCGGTGTCGGAGTCGAAGGTGACCACCTTGGTGCCCGAGCTGCGCGCCTGGCTGAGCGCGGAGCCGATCGCGGTCGGGTCGTTCGCCGAGATGACGATGGCGGAGGCGCGCTGCTGGGCGGCGGTGTTGATGTACTGCACCTGGCCGTCGGGGCTGGCGGTCTGCGGACCGACCTCCGAGAACGTGCCACCGAGCGCCTCGACCGCCTTCTTGCCACCGGCGTCGCTGGTGTCGAAGTAGGGGTTGCCCAGGTTCTTCGGGATGAACACCATGTTCAGCGACCCCCCGGCGGCGGCTGACCCCGAGGCCGAGCCGGTGGCGGTGTCGGTGGAGGCCTTGCTGCAACCGGACAGAAGCAGGCCGACACTGGCGGCGGTCGCGCCGATGATTGCGGTCCGCCGGGAGATGCGGGTCATTCGCTGGTCCTTTCGGAGGGGTCGGTGGCATGTGGCGTGGCGACGTCGCCCGGAGCTTTCGCCGATGCCTTGGTGGCGCCTGAGGCCAGGCCGGAGACCCGGGTCAGGACAGTTGTGGAGATGACCGACAGCACGAGCAGTGCGCCGATGATGATGTTGATGACGTTGACCGTGATCCCTTGCAGCCGAAGGGCACTGGAGATGACGCCGATCAGCAGCACGCCGGCGACCACACCGCCGAGCCGGCCCCGGCCACCGAAGATCGACACCCCGCCGAGCAGTACGGCGGCGATCACGGTCAACTCGAGGCCGGTGGCGTTGTCGCCCCGGGCGCTGCCGAAACGCAGCGTGTAGAACACCCCGGCGACCGCCGAGACGGCGCCGGTCAGGGCGAACAGGAGCAGCTTGGTGCGGGCCACGTCGACCCCGGTGAACACCGCGGCCTCGGGGCCGAGACCGATGTCGAAGACGCCCCGGCCGAACGGCGAGAAGTGCAGCAGCCAGGTGAAGCCGGCGGCCAGCAGCAGGAACAGCAGCATCACCGTGGGGACGCCGGTGCCGTCGATCACCGCCGAGGCCCGCGCCGTCCAGTCGGCGGGGAAGTCGGTGACCGCGGTGGTGCCGAGCAGCCCGACCGCCAGCCCGCGGAACAGCGCCAGCGTGCCGATGGTGACCGCCAGCGAGGGCAGCCCGACGTAGGCGACCAGGTAGCCGTTCAGCAGCCCGCAGGCCAGACCGGCGAGGACGGCGATCACCGCGGCCACCAGGATCGGTACGCCGCCGCGGTGCATGATGCCGAACAGCACGCTGGCCAGGCCGACCACGCTGGCCACCGAGAGGTCGATCTCGCCGGTGACGATCACCGCGGTCATCGGCAACGCGATCAGCAGGATGGTGGTGCTGTCGAGCAGCAGATAGGTCAGGGTCAGCTTCTCGCCGAAGTACGGCACGTTGCTGTAGGCCCACAGCGAGATCGCCACGATCATTGCGATCACGGCCGTCTCACGGGTGAGCAGCGTTCGGCGCCAGAGGGGTTGGGCGTAGGCGCGGTACTGCCGCTCGACGGTGGCGGTCATGACTCGTCCCTCGCTTCGATGAGCCGGCGGGAGTTGCGGATCGAGAGCACCCGGTCGAGCACGATGGCGCCCAGGATCAGCACGCCGACCAGGGCCTGCTGCCAGAAGTCGGGGATGCCGACCATCGGCAGCGCGCGGTTGATCGTGACCAGCAGGACGGCGCCCAGCGCGGCCCCCCAGACGGTGCCGCTGCCGCCGAAGATCGCCACCCCGCCGATCACCGCGGCGGCGACGGCCTGCAGCTCGATGCCGGTGCCGGCGTCCGAACTGACCGTGCCGTAGCGGGCGGCGAAGACCACCCCGGCCAGCCCGGCCAGCGCGCCGCTGAGCACGAAGGCCCCGATCACCCGGCGGTTCACGTTCAGGCCGTAGAGCACCGCGGCGTCCGGGTCGGAGCCGACGGCGTACAGCTCGCGGCCGCTGCGCGTGGTGTAGAGGTAGTAGCCGGCCGCGACCAGCACCAGCAGGGCGAGCAGGAACAGCACCGGCACGGTGAGCACCTGTCTGGTGCCCAGTGAGAGCAGACCGAGGTCGAGGTCGGAGGCGTTGATCCGGTTGCTGCCGGCCCAGGTGAGCACCACCCCGCGCCAGATGTAGAGGGTGCCCAGGGTGATCACCAGCGCGGGCACCCGGCCCCAGGCGACCAGCACACCGTTCAGCAGGCCGATCACCGCGCCCGCGGCCAGCCCGGCCAGGAACAGCGCCACCACCGGCAGGCCCGGGTGGTCGATCGAGAGGCGTCCGGTCAGGTAGGCGGTCAGGCCGAGGATCGAGCCGACCGAGAGGTCGACGTTGCGGGTGATGATCACGACCGCCTGGCCGACCGCGAGCAGCAACAGCATCGCCGGGGTGAGCAGCAGGTCGCGCCAGCCGCCGGCACTGAACAGGAAGCCGGAGTTCCGCGCGGTGGCCACCGCGATCACCAGCACCAGGACGGCGAGGATCGAGACCTCGCGCGAGCGGACCAGCGTCGCCAGCATCCGCCGGCGCGGCGAGAGCAGACTCGGTTCGACCAGCAGGGCGTCGGCCGAGGGGGTGTCGGTCGCCATCAGAGCACCGCCTTGGTGGCTGCGGCCATCACCGTTTCGGGGGTGGCCTGTTCGCGGGACAGGTCGGCGGTCAGCCGGCCCTCGCAGACCACCAGCACCCGGTCGGCCATGCCGAGCACCTCGGGCAGCTCGGAGGAGATCATCAGCACCGCCATGCCGCGGCCGGCCAGTTCGGAGAGCAGCCGGTGCACCTCGGCCTTGGTACCGACGTCGATGCCCCGGGTGGGTTCGTCGATGATCAGCAGATCCGGTTGTGTGGCAAGCCATTTGGCGATGACCACCTTCTGCTGGTTGCCGCCGCTCATGGTGCGCGCGGCCATGTCCAGCGAACTGGTCTTCACCTCCAGCCGGGAGGCCCAGGGGGCGACCGCACGGTTCTCGGCGGCGCGGGTGAGCACCCCGCCCCGGGCCAGGCCGCGGCGGATCACGCCGACGATGTTGGTCGCCACGGACGCCTCGGTGACCAGCCCCTGCTGGCGCCGGTCCTCCGGCACGAAGGCCATGCCGGCGGCGATCGCGGCCCGAGGGCTGTTGCGGGACACCGGTTTCCCGTTCATCGTCACCGTGCCGCCCTGGTAGCCGTCGACACCGAAGACCGCCCGGGCGATCTCGCTGCGCCCGGCCCCGACCAGACCGGCCAGGGCGACGATCTCGCCGCGCCGCACCGAGAAGGTGATGTCGTGGAACTGCCCGGCGGAGTTGAGGTCTCGCACCTCGAGCACCCCGTCGCCGATCTCGGCCGGGGTCTTCGGGAACAGTTCGCCGACCTCGCGGCCGACCATCAGCGCGACGATCTCGGCGGGCGTCGTCCGCTCGATCGACCGGGTGCCGACGTAGGCGCCGTCCCGCATCACGGTGACCGTGTCGCAGAGGTCGAACACCTCCTCGAAGCGGTGCGAGATGAAGACGATCGCCTTGCCCTCGTCGCGCAGCCGGCGGGCGACGGTGAACAGCCGCTCGACCTCGACCCCGGACAGCGCCGCGGTCGGCTCGTCCATGATCAGCACCTTGGCGTCGAGCGAGATCGCCTTGGCGATCTCGATGATCTGCTGGTCGGCGATCGACAGGCCCTGGGCCGGACGGCGCGGGTCGATGCGCACCCCGAGCCCGGCGAACAACGACTCGGCCTGGGCGTACATGGCGGCGCGATCGATGCGGCGCGCGGGGCCGAGCAGCTGCCGGCCCATGAACAGGTTCTCGGTGACCGACAGGTCGGGGAACAGCGTCGGTTCCTGGTAGATCACCGCGACGCCGGCCGCCTTGGACTCGGCGGTGGAGCCGAAGTCGGCGGGTTCGCCGTCGAGGCGGAACTCGCCTCGGTCGCGGCGGTGCACCCCGGCCACGATCTTGATCAGCGTGGACTTGCCGGCGCCGTTCTCGCCGACCAGCGCGTGGATCGAACCCGGCAGGACCGTGAGTTCGGCGCCGGTGAGGGCGTAGACCGGGCCGAACGCCTTGGCCACCCCGGTCAGTTCGAGCATCGGCGCCGCTGCCGCTGCCGCTCGGTTCATCGAACACTCCGTCGTGTTGGGCGGGCTCTGGTGTCGTGGATCAGTGAGTGAGTCGTGGATCACTGATTGAAAGGTTTCAAGCAACGTAGAAGCGGTGTGGCGGGGGTGTCAAGACGCTCAACTCGTTCGGATGTAACGATTCAATCTCCGGGCACGGCCGGCAGCGCGGTCATCGCGCAGGCTCGGGCGCGGATCCGGGTGGAACGATTCAGAGCGGGCTGTGCTGTTCGTATGCTGTGCCGGGTGAGCACGATCGCCGATCCCCCAGCCGGAGCGCCGGCCACACCTCGGGCGAGCGCCGGGTGAGCGGCCGGACGGGGCCGGGCGGCACCGCCCGGATCGGGGACGTCGCCCGCCGGGCGGGGGTCTCGGTCGGCACCGTGTCGAACGTGCTGAACCGGCCGCAGGTGGTCTCGGAGCAGACCCAGCAACGGGTCAGGGACGCGATCGCCGAACTCGGTTTCGTACCCAACGCCTCGGCCCGGCAACTGCGCGAGGGCGCCTCCCGCACCGCCGGGGTGCTGGTGCTCGACATCGCCAACCCGTTCTTCACCGAGATGGCGCGCGGGGTCGAGGACCGGCTGATCGAGGCGGGCCTGACCATGGTGCTGAGCAGCTCGGACGCCGACCCCGAACGCGAGCGCCGGGTGCTCGAGCAGTTCGCCCAGCAGCGGCTGCGCGGGGTGCTGGTCACGCCGTCCCGGGAGACCATGCACAACCTGGAACCCCTTCTGGCACACGACGTTCACGTGGTTCTGCTGGACCATCGCCCCAAGGACGACACCCTCGACGCGGTCGCCACGGACGACGTCGCCGGCGCGCTGTCGGCGGTCACCCACCTGCTCGATCTGGGCCATGCCCGGGTCGGTTTCCTGAACGGCCCGGCGTCGATCCCGCAGTGCCGCGACCGCCGCTCGGGAGCCCGCAAGGCGATGCGGGCGGCGGGTCGCGACGAGACGGATCTGATCGAGGTGCAGGTGGGCAGCCTGGATGCGTCCGGGGGTTATGCGGGGCTGCACGAACTGTTCGAGGCGCACCCCGAGGTCACCGGGCTGTTCTGCGTCAACGACCTGGTCGCTCTGGGCGCGATGCGTTACGCGCGGGAGGTCGGGGTCGCCGTCCCGGCGCGGTTGTCGGTGGTCGGCTACGACAACGTCGCCTTCGCCGGCGAGCTCGCAGTGCCGCTGACCTCCGTCGACCAGCCCACCTATCAGATGGGCCGGCAGGCCGCCGAGCTACTGCTCACCGCCTCGCCGGACGCTCCCCGGCAGGTGACCTTTCAGCCCGAGCTCGTCGTCCGGGCATCGACGGCCGCCATCACTGGCCCAGGCGCTCGCTGAGCTCGTCCAGGAACTCCGTGGCGTCGGCCATCGCCGGGTCCGCCTCGTCGGCGCGGCGAATCGCACCCTTGAGGATCTTCTCCGCCTGCGCCACATCGCCTTTGGAGTCGGCAAGCACGATCGCGTTGAGCAGGCTCTCGCGCAACGGGGACGATTCAGCTGAATCAGAGGGCTCCTCGGACGGCGCGCCGTCCCGCATGATGCGAATCCAGTTGCCCGCCGGGTCGATCAGACTGAACCCGGAGAGGCCGCCGGCGTTCTTGCGCGGCCGGGGGCGGGTGATCCGCGGGAAACCCGCCATCGGCAGCTTGCCGAAACTGGCTCGCAACCCCGCGGCGAAAGCCTCGAACAAGGGCTCGGTGTCGGGCACCAGCACGCCGCAGGTGCTGTGCGAGTTCTCGGGACGATGGTCGGGCATCACGTAGTAGTGCAGCGGAAAGCCGTACCCCTCCAGGGCGACGTACGGGTTCGGCCTGATCTGTCGATAGGCGACGTCGAAGCCGAGAGGGGTGAAGAACTCGGCGATCTCCTCGACGTCCGCGCAGGGCAGCATCGGTATGACTCGGGCAGGCATACCCCATTATGAGCGAGTGGTGTCCGACCGACTGGGGGGAGAGGGCCGATGATGCCCGACGAGGCAGCACCGCACACCCGCACCTGGATGGCTTTCGGTGCCTCCGAACGCATTTGGGGCGCAGACCTGCTGCCCCAGGTGCGTCGGGACCTGGCCACCATCGCGAACACGATCGCCCGGTTCGAACCGGTGTCCATGCTGGTGCGCCCGAGCGAGACGACACTCGCCCGGCAGCTCATCGCAAGCCAGAGGGTCGAACTGATCCCCGCACCGATCGACGACCTCTGGATGCGGGACACCGGCCCGGTCTTCGTCGATTCCGACGCCGGACCGCAGGGCGTGAATCTCAACTTCAACGGTTGGGGAGGCAAGCAGGATCACCGCAACGACGCCGGGGTCGCCGAGTTCGTCGCGAAGCGTGCCGGCGTGAAACTCGTTCGCAGCGAACTGGTCATGGAAGGTGGCGGGATCGAGGTCGACGGCGAGGGCACCGCGATCATCACCGAGAGCTGTGTGCTCAACAAGAACCGCAATCCCGGGTGGACCAGGGCCGAGGCGGAGCAGGAGCTGCGCCGGGTGCTCGGTATCGAGAAGGTGATCTGGCTGCCCGGTATCGCCGGCCAGGACATCACCGACGGGCACACCGACTTCTACGCCCGTTTCGCCTCACCCGCCGTGGTGGTCGCGGGCCTGGACAACGACCCCGATTCGTTCGATCACGCGGTGACCCGCACGCACCTCGAGGTACTGCGGACGGCGACCGACGCCCACGGTCGTCCGTTGCGGGTCGAGGTGATGCCGGGCCCGGACACGGTGCGCGAACAGTTCGCCGACGACAATTTCGCGGCCGGCTACATCAACTTCTACGTCTGCAACGGGGGCGTGATCGCGCCCGAGTTCGGTGATCCGACGGCGGACGCGGCCGCCAGGGCGACGCTCGGACGCCTCTTCCCCGACCGCGAGATCGTGCAGATTCCGATCGACGGGATCGCCGCCGGCGGAGGTGGCATTCACTGCACCACGCAG